>JBCDIR010000088.1:0-7863 GCA_038748735.1 Bacteroidota bacterium
GATCACCAAAGCAAAGCCAACGGAAGGCATAAACAGGAAGCGCTCGGACAGATGCGTCCCCACGGGAAAGACAATATTCGAGACAATGGACAAGGTGCCGAGGTAGTATAGTATCCCGAAGCCTGCAATTGATCTTTGGGTAAAAACGCTCCACAGGCCATAGCCCAATAGCCCTAAGTGGAGAAACAAACTGAGTAATACCAGCGGGTCACCGAAGGTCTTCAAATCCACTTGGCGAGGGTAGTAATCGTGGGTGAGCGGGTGTGGAACAACTAAGAGCTGCGCGTACTTACCAAGCGTGTAAGTGACCGTAGCCGCCTTCTCGCCCGCCGTGAACGGTACCCACTCGTTATTTTCGATTTTGAGGTAGGGGTTGTTCATAAACTCTTGGCTGGGTTCGCCGAACTGGAAGCCGATGACCGCGCCCCGCAGGACGATGAACAGTACTGCCGCCGCCAGTAGCGGAGCCGTCTTCCCCACAATGTGCCCTACACTATCTTTGGTAAACACGTAAAGCGCCAGCGGCACCACACCGAGAAAAGTGATAGCGTTTTCTTTGGCCAGTAAAGCGCCGAAAAAGCAGAGCGCTCCCAACAACAAGTGCTTCGTGCCACCCCGCAACACGAACCACAGCGCCGCCAGGCTTCCGAGTAGTGTAATGATTTCGTCACGCCCCTTGATGTTGGCCACCGCTTCGGTGTGCAGCGGATGGACGGCAAACAACACCGCCGCCGCCAGCGGCACCCAGTACAAAGCAATGGTGGATAGCTTTTTGTCCCACTGCCCACGGATGCGAAAAAGCGCTAGCAATACGCCGTAGAGGACCACTACCGTGAGGCCGTACCAGAGTGCATTGAGTACGTGCATGGGGCCTGGCTTACCACCAAACAATTGGTATTCGATAGCGAAAAGACTGGGCGTGAGCGGACGGTAACGCCCCCCGCTGACGAGCCGGTCTTTGCCCTCTTTTTTGAAAAAGCCGAAGAAAGTATCTTTCGTAAACAGCCCCGGAATACCGCTGATGCCCTCCTGGGTGTACATATTGTCCGTGATGACGATGGCGTCGTCTTGGGTATAGTCGTGGCCGAAGGTATTGGCGTAGAGGACGATACTGAGGAGGAACAAACCCAGGGCAACGAGGCGGAAGTTAGCCAGCCACGCCCAGCGGGTGGGGAGGGGTTTGCGAGCTTTGTGCTTGATTTTTTTTGCCATTGGTCTGGTTTTGGTTCTGGGGGACGCATGGCAACTCGCCTGGCTGCGTCGGCAAGCAGGTGCGTCCTTACCGGCGTGGCACTTGGGGACGTATGCGGTGCGTCGCTACTGTGCGGATGCGTCGGCCTAGCGATGCGCAGTGGTGTACCGCCTAGCGGGACAGCCCGTAGGGCCAACCTGCCTGCGCCGTGCCGTGCTCGGCAAGCAGGGCGAACAGCGCGCCACGGAGCGTAGCGACCCGTAGCCCTGCGGAGGGTAGGCCCCAAAAACTATCCACGCAAAATAACCGAAAAATCAACGGTATTCGTAATACCAAGTCGCAAAAATCGGTACACTCCGTCACCAACTCTCCTGCGCCAGACAGCGTTTACCTGGAAAAAGTCGTTCTTTTGCAGAAAATAAAGTTAAGCATGAGAGTATTGAGCATCTGTTTGGTCCTAGTGGCGTGTTTGAGCTGGGGCTGTAAGGACGAGGATCAATCGGCCATCGACCGTCAAATTATCTTGGATTATTTGGCGGATAATAACCTCGAAGCAGAGGAGGACATGTCGGGTTTGTTCTACATCATTGATGTACCGGGTAGTGAGGAAAAGCCGCTCCTAAGCGATAGTGTAGTCGTTGCCTACCGAGGTTACCTGACCGATGGTAACGTTTTTGACGCAACGGCGGAAAACGAAACGGTTACTTTACGACTCAGCCGGCTGATTGAAGGTTGGAGAATTGGTATTCCTAAATTTGGTCGTGGTGGCAGTGGTACCTTGTTAATTCCCTCCGCTTTGGGCTATGGTCCGAACCGATTAGGAGTTATTCCGGCCAATGCCGTCCTCCTCTTTGACATTGAGTTGGAGGACTTCAAACCCGATTTGCAACCCTCAATCGACCGCCAGATCATCCTGGACTACCTAGCGGCCAACAACCTAGCGGCCGAAGAAGATGAGTCGGGACTGTTTTTCCACATCGACGAGCCGGGCAGCGCGGAGAAGCCGTCGACCAATAGCAATGTGACAATCGCCTACCGCGGCTACCTGACCAACGGCACCGTATTCGACGAAACGGAAGAAAATGAGCCAGCGACTTTCCAGCTCAACAACCTGATTGAAGGTTGGAAAATCGGTATCCCTAAATTTGGTCGCGGTGGCAGCGGGCAGTTATTTATCCCCTCCGCCCTGGGCTACGGTGAAAACGAAGTAGGCATAATTCCGGCTAACTCGGTGCTTATTTTTGATATTGAACTGCAGGATTTTTAGTAAAAATGGATACATTTCATTTTGTCGATGGGAATCTCCAGGTTTACCAAACTTTTTGGAAGTTTAGTAAACCGATTTCTTCGGACAATGCGACATTTTGAAATGCACCCGTAAAAATCGACTTATCGATTACTCACAAAAATACGCTTATCCTTGTACTCCGGCTTCAGGAAGCGGTAGGGCCGATCACCGGGAGGAAGGAGGATGCAGCAGTCCCAGCAAGTAGCTAGGGTACGGACATCACTGGCGAAGCGGGTATCGAGCAGGAGGCGGTCCTTGGGGGTGATTTCGTAGGGTGTAAATGCTTGCTTTTCTTCGTCGAAAGGATAGTACACTTCACGGACCTGCAGAGATCGTGGACCGAGGTTGACGACGTGTTGGCCGCGCCCGAAGCGCAGGTCCAGACCGTCGGCTTTTTCCGTCTGGCAGGTGAGATGATTGGAGAAAACACTGCTGCGGTACACCTGGGCTTCACCCGGTGCTAGGGTGCGTTCGGCACCGTTGAGTTCAAAAGTGGCGGCGGTGGAATTACCGTTGTAGACCATCACGCGCGTCGTATAGATACCCACTGCGCGTAGCAGCGCAGGACCCGCCAAAAAGCCAATTACTAATAGGACAAGCAGGCTAAAAATCAATTTCTTCATCGCAAAAGGGTACTTTTGAGGCGTAAAATTACGGACTCGCACGCGTAGTTGCAGAACTATCCGGGCCATTTATGCTTTCTATACTCATATGCCGGAACAAAAACAATCTTTCGACCTCCAACTCCTCGGGCGCGTCCTGGCGTTGGCCCTTCCCTACCGCACTATTTTTGTAACGGCGGCGGTGCTGGCTATCGTGCTAGCCCCACTGGGCGTAGCGCGGCCGTACCTGATTCAGCGCATGGTCGATGATTACATTTTCATCGGTGATCTGAATGGTTTGACGCGTCTGGCGCTACTCATTTTGGTCATCCTAGTGATTGAATCTCTGCTGCGGTACGTCTTCATTTTTTCGACGCGCTGGTTGGGCCAGTCCGTTATCCGCGACTTGCGGGTACGCATGTTTGACCACCTGACGAGTTTGCAACTCCGTTATTTTGATAAAACCCCCATCGGTACGGCTACTACTCGGACCATCAACGATATTGAGACCATCAACACGGTTTTCTCGCAGGGGATTATCACCATCATCGCGGACTTGTTAGCGCTATTTGCCGTACTGGGAATCATGCTGTATTCCAGTTGGCGCTTAACGCTCATTTGCCTCATCACGCTACCATTTTTGATGTTAGCTACTTACATTTTCAAGGAAAAAGTCAAGGCTTCGTTTCAAATTGTGCGTACGCAAATCCAGCGGATGAACGCTTTCCTGCAGGAGCGCATCACGGGCATGCGGATTGTGCAAATTTTCAATGCTGAAGAGCAGGAAATGCAGCAGTTCAAGACCATCAACCGCGAGTACACGCAAGCTAACCTGAACGCAATTTTGTACTACGCCATCTTTTTTCCGGTGGTGGATATTATCTCGGCTGCCTCGCTGGGTTTGATGGTTTGGTGGGGTGCGCAGGACGTCATCCGCGACGGGGGCGTAACTCTGGGGACGCTGGTGGCTTTTCCTATTTATTTGAACATGCTGTTCCGGCCCATCCGGATGCTGGCCGATAAGTTCAACACGCTCCAAATGGGCCTCGTCGCCGCCGAGCGAGTATTTGACGTACTGGATACCAAGGAGGAAATCGACAATACGGGTACCGTTACGAAAGATAAACTGCGCGGACACGTCGCTTTCAAGGACGTTTCTTTTGCTTACGTCGAGAATAATTACGTGATCAATGACCTCAGCTTCACCATTGAGCCGGGGGAAACCATGGCCATCGTGGGCAGTACAGGCTCGGGTAAGACGACGATCATTAACATCCTGAATCGCTTCTACGAAATCCAGGGAGGCGCCATCGAAATTGACGGAACCAAGCTGCAAGATTACGAACTGGAAGCCCTCCGCAGCCGCATCGGTATCGTACTGCAGGACGTCTTCCTCTTCGGTGGTTCGGTGATGGAAAATATTACCTTACGCAACGACAACATCACCCGCGAGGAAGTCGTAAAAGCGGCAAAACTCATCGGTGCGCACCGCTTCATTGAAAAGTTGCCGGGCGGCTACGAGTACCAGGTGATGGAGCGCGGCGCTACCCTCAGCATGGGCCAGCGACAGCTCATCAGTTTCGTGCGCGCCCTCGTCTTCGATCCCGATATCCTAATCCTCGACGAGGCCACTTCCAGCGTTGACCCGGAAACGGAGTCGGTTATCCAACACGCCATCGAAACGCTGATCCAGAAGCGCACTTCGGTTATCATTGCGCACCGCCTGAGTACGATCCGTCACGCGGATAATATTCTGGTACTGGAGAAAGGCCGCAAGCTCGAATTTGGCCCGCACGAACGATTGCTCGAAAACGAAGATGGGCGGTACCGGGAGCTGTACGAAATGCAGTTCTTGCAGGAAGTGGATGCTGGCTAAATTAACTTTTGAACCCGGTAGTTTGAAATGTAGCAAGAATGCTTGCGGACATTACGCTGCCGACAAGTGCTAACGAGCAGGTACGGTGCTCAGTATCTGGCCTATGTTGGCGAAGCAGGATTTAGTCCACCGCCTCGGCGATGGTGCGGATGGTGGAAGAATCCCCCATGGTATAGTAGTGCAAGCACGGCACACCGGCGGCTTTGAGTTCTTTACTTTGCATGGTGCACCATTCGATACCCACTTGTCGGCGGGCTTCGGGGGTCTTGGCGTCACCGATGGCGTTGACCAGATCGTCGGGCATGTCGATAAAAAAGAGCCGGGGAATGCTGTTGAGTTGGTACTTCTTAGTCAGGGGTTTGAGGCCCGGCACGATAGGCACATTGATACCCGCAGCCCGACACGCATCGACGTAAGCGAAGTATTTTTGGTTGTCAAAAAACATCTGCGTGACGATGTAGTCGGCACCCGCGTCGATCTTGGCTTTGGTGTATTCCAAATCCAATTCTAAATTCGGTGACTCGAAGTGCTTTTCCGGGTAACCGGCGATACCGATACAGAAATCCGTGGCGGCTCCATTTTCGATATTGCTATCTAAATAGATGCCTTGGTTCATCTTGTCGACCTGCTTGACGAGGTCGAGGGCGTAGGCGTGGCCGTCGGGTTCGGGGATGAACTTGCCTTCAAATTTGCGGGCATCACCGCGTAGGGCTAGCACGTTATTGATGTTGAGGAAGTTCAAATCAACCAGCGCATTCTCCGTGTCTTCTTGCGTAAAGCCACCACATATGAGGTGGGGCACTGCGTCCACGCCGTAGCGGTGCATGATGGACGCACAGATACCAACGGTACCAGGGCGCTTGCGGATGGCGGTCTTCTCGTAGTAACCGCTGGGCCGCTTTTTATAGATGAACTCCTCGCGGTGGTAGGTCACATCAATAAAAGGAGGCTTGAACTCCATGAGGGGGTCCAGGCTATCGAAGATGTCTTGCATGCGGCCACCTTTCAGCGGCGGTAGTACCTCGAAGGAGATGAGCGTGCGGCCATTGGCCTGTTCAAAGTATTCGGTAACTTTCATGAGCTAGTAGGAATCTGGCGCAAAGGTACAAAGGAAAGCCGTGCGGCGCGTCGGAATAGTGTCAGTGCTGGTGTGACCTAAACAAAAAGTTAAGTCTTATTAAGGAGAACTTAAAGTGCTTGTACCCTTCGGGGAAAAGCCACAGCTTTGGGGCAATAAAACGAATTGTCTTACCGTATTAGGGACGAATACTGACGAAAATCGTAAGCTGGTCTAAAAGTGCGGTATAAAATGGCATCTTTGCCGCCAACATGAAAATGAGAACAAACACTTCTATTGCCATCAACGTTTTACCGTTGAGGAACATCCCTTAAAAGAGACATTTTTTGATTCAATGGGCATTGCCTAACAGTGTCCACTAATACTCAATAAACCAATTTTTTGCTATGCAAAACTTACTTTTGAAACTAGCTAGTTTAGGTCTAATCCTGGCCGTTGTTCTATTTACGGCCTGTGGTGAGGACGATCCGCTACCCGGTGGTGGCAGTGGCGTTGTTCTTGGTCCGGAGCTGAGCTTCGTTAGCGACCCAACAGCATTCAACACCGACTTCGACATTGAAGAAACGGAAACTTCTTTTACCGTTATCGTGCGTACGAGTAAGGGCGATGCCAACCTTAAGAGCTTAACAATCACGGAGAACGGCACCAGTTTACCAACGGGTGAACCTGATGGTCGCTTGACCGTTAGTGGTGGTGGCTTGACGACCGCCAACAACCCCTTACTCATTGCCGGCACGGCAGTAGACGGTGCGGATTATACTTTCACAATTACCTTGCCTGATGGTATCAGTGAGGGAGATGTTTTCGCTTACGTTTTCGATTTGGAAGATGACAATGGTGAAAAAGCAGTCATTGACATCGTAGCGACGGTAGTGGCTCCTCCGGGTACGCCGTTGGATAATCTTGATGGCATTTCCGGTGTATTGTTGAATCAAGCTGGACCCGCTGGAACAGGTGGTCTGGACTTGGACGCAGGTGCGGGTACCGGTTCTACCAATGCAGCTGCAGAAATCCGTGATTTGGGTATTGATTGTACCATACCGGTGGCGCAAGAAAACTGGCGTGCGCTCTTTGGCACCGTGAATGGTGCGGAGATGGTTCGTATCAATACCTCCATGCTAGAAAACTTTAGCTACGAGTCGGTATCTACTAAAGAGGCCATTGCAGATGCCTTCAATAGTACTGCTGCGGTGGAGCTACAAGACGGTCTTAGTCAGGCGCCTAATTGTGACACCACTCCCGTAACTGATGTGTCAGGTGCGGTAGTTGTTGGCGATATTTTTGCCGTGAAAAGCGGTGAGAAGTTCTACCTCTTACGAGTAGATGCTGTTAACTTCGTCCACAGCGCTACCGATCCCGATATTCGCAACGATGATAATTACGAATTTTCGGTGAAGTTCTAAACTTCGCCATAGGCACTCCTCCGAAGCCCCTTTTGCCCCGTGCAGTAGGGGCTTCGTTTATTTAGCAAGCTATCCATATCTTTGTGGTATGGCTACTACAACAAAAATCCGCCTGGGCGGGGTACCGGAACACTTTAACTTACCCATCCACCTAGCAATGGAGCGGGGTGAATTTGCCCAGCGCGGGCTGGACGTTAGCTGGACTACCTACAAAGGGGGTACCGGACAAATGACGGCTGCTCTCCGCCAGGACGAAGTCGATGTCTGCATTCTCCTAACGGAAGGGATTATATCCGATATCGTCAAGGGTAACCCCAGTAAAATCATCAGCAACTACGTGATTTCTCCCCTCATTTGGGGAATCCATACCGGGGCGGATAATGCGCTGAAAAATTATCAAGACATCTACGATCAGCGCTACGCC
>JBCDIR010000089.1:0-7852 GCA_038748735.1 Bacteroidota bacterium
CACCCCAGCGCTAACCAAATAAATATTCATCTAAAAGGTGCTTCTTTCGTAGGAGCACCTTTTTTTATTACTTATGCGAATTAAGAGCAGTTTGTATTAGCCTGAATATCAATTGCTCTAGTTGGCAGGCATTTTCAAAATGCCTGCCAACTATCCTGGAAACCAATCTTTTAGTTTAGCCTTTAATTCGCATTACTCAATAACGAGTGGATGAACGTACCGATTACCTGCTTGGTCTACGCAACGGAGTTGGTACAGCCCCGCCGGAATCCGCTGATTACGCAGACTGAAATGGCGCTGTGCTGGGGAAAATTCCCTAACCAATTGACCCAACTGATTATGCAGCCGTACGGAAGCGAGCGGAGTACCAGCCGGAGTTGATAACTGAAAATGGTCTCGTGCTGGATTGGGCCAAACGTTAATGGTAGTTGCACCGAGTGGGTCACGGGTCTGCGTAGTTGCTTCAATAGCGATGTCGTCCAAGAAGGTATGGTTACCGAATTGATTTTCTAGTTCAAAACGGATGATAACGGTCTCGTTGGCGTAATCTCCCAAGTCTACCGTAAAGCGTTGCCATTCGTCGGCTGCGGGTAGAAACCAATCAGTAGTGGCAGTGGCCGTCGCTAAATCATTTCCAATCAGTTCAAAAAGTGGTACGTAGGTAAAGCCACAATCCGTGGATATAAATCCTTTCAAATCTTCCCGACCCACGCTCGGGTAGTTGGCGTGCGCGTAGGCGAAAGAGAGACTTTGTGCCAGATCACCAAGTTGTAGGGGCGGCAGTTCAAAACGGTAAAATTGACCAATTCGTGCGTCGTGATAATTGATACGTGCCAAACTGTGCTTGCCCGTAGCGGCGGCGTAGGTAGTGGGTTTCCAATCTAGTATATTACTACTTTGCGCCGTGATGAAGTCAGCGGGCAAGGCCAGCGAGTCCTCAAAGTCTTGTTGGTAAGGCGTGCTCAAAACACCCGCATCATCAGCGTGAATGGCGAAGGAAGTTTGCCGATAATTGTTGGCTACGGCTTGTTCGATGGTGTCCAGCAGCGTTGTTGTGAGTTCCATTTGGTGGGTGAGTCCGTCGGCCCAGGGGCTAAAGTCGAAGTCGACGGAAACGAACTGCTGCCCGCCACTGGCCAGCTCCCCACCCAGGTCGAGCGGTACGGTAAGCTGGTCCTGTCCGTCGATTTTGACGTCGAGGTTGGCGTTTTGAATCGCGTTGGTTCCCGCGTTTTTTATGATACAAAACAGTGCCGCCGGATTGCAACTGCGTCCACTAGGAATGGGACTCAATAGTTCAATATCGTTACGGTTAGCGGGCCGTTGGGCCAGTACATCTTCAAAAAGGGCGAGGGCTGCATTCCCTACGGAGGTGCCGTACTGATTACTCACCAAGCAAAGTGCAATACCCGTGCTCGGATCGTGAATGAGGTACGAGCGGTAGCCCCAGGCGCCCGCGTGATAGTAAATGGAGCGATCCGCCGTGTTGCGCAAGCGAATACCCATGCCGTAGGCAATGGCACCGTCGTTATCGCGCAAGTCCTGCTGACTGGCCGGACTCAATAATTCGTCACCAAACAACAGATCGTACCAGCGAACCATCTCGTAAGGCGTAGACCACACGGAGCCAGCCGTAGCCGGAAAAGACAAGAACCCACGCTGATTAAACGTGGACAAGCTGACGGAGTTACCGCTGCTGTTCCACAAATTTCCCCAGGAGCCGCTAAACACATTGTCGTAGGGCGGATAGCGCAAGCCTAGCTGGTGGGGTGTGAAGAGGTATTCGTGCAACAGGTCGCGTACACTCTCCCCCGTAACGACTTCGGCGAGTTTGCCCAGCAGGAGAAAATTGGTGTTAGAATAGCTGTATCGCAGTCCCGCTGCGCTTTCGGCTGGGCCAATGGTAGCGATGAGTTGGTCCAGGGACCAGAGGCGGTTGGGGTTGTTCGAGTACTCATTGGACGTAGCGCTAGTCCAGTCGTTGATGAAGTCAAACAGGCCGGTGGTATGCGTCAGTAACTGGCGAATCGTAATGGTAGAATCAACGTGCTCGTAGGTGGAGAGGTAGTTGCCGATGGGGTCGTCTAAGTCGAAGAAGCCTTCGTCTTGTAGGCGCAAAATCAAACCCGCGGTCACTGCTTTGGAATTGCTGGCCATCCCCAGGCGCATATTCGGCGTCAGTGTTTCGTTTGGTTCGGAATTCCCGTAGGTTCCCGACCAAATGCCTTGCCCCGGAACGAGTACGGCGGCGGATAAGCCCTTATAACCTTCACTGATTCCCAAATTGGTGAGGCGTCCTTGGAGGTAATTAGCGTAGAACGCATCGAAGGTCGCATCAGTCGACTGCGCGTTGAGTAAACTATTAAGAATAAACAATAATAGAAAAACGAATTGGGTTGGAGCTGGCATCACTTGGTGGTTTTGAAAACGAAAGGATGCTAATGTACTTCATTTTCCCCAATTATGAATACCCTTTTTTCCCTACGACCCAAAACCAATCCGCTGCTTGCCCGCGCTTTTCAACTCCTCTTTTAGTGCGCCCATGCGAATGGCCGTAGTAGCTGCTTCCACCCCCTTGTTACCGTATTTACCCCCCGCCCGATCTTTGGCCTGCTGCTCGTCATTGGGCGTCAGGAGGCCAAAGATGAAGGGTCGGCCCGAGGCGATGCTCATATTCGTCAGTCCCTGCGCAACGGCCTGGTTGATGTATTCATTGTGCGAAGTTTCTCCCTTGATGACACACCCTAGGCAGATCACGGCGTTACAGTTATAGCGACCCGCCATCATGCGCGCGCCGACGGTAAGTTCGAAGGCTCCCGGCACTTGGATAGTGTGAATATTATCGGCTTTGGCCCCGTGCTTGACCAAGGTGTCGTAGCAACCTTGGTAAAGGGCGTGCGTAATTGCTTCGTTCCAGTCTGAAACGACGATGCCGAAGGTCATTTCTTCGGCGCTGGGGAGGTCTTCTTCGTTGTAGCTGGATAGATTTTTTAGGGCACTGGCCATAGATATATTGTGTTTTGAATTATTTGGCTAACAGTTACTGGTTGATAAAAGTTGTTCAGTGGTTAATTGCTTTTTTCTGCTTACTTTTGGTTATATTAATCAGCTTGCATGCAAACAGTAAAGATCCTCGTTGTTGAAGATGAGCCGATTATCGCGGCGGACCTAGAGGACCGACTAACGGACATGGGATACCTAGTGATGGGTACCCCCGCCGCAGGAGAAACCGCGCTGGAGATGCTGGAGCAACAACAGCCCGACTTGATCCTCATGGACGTTACGCTGGAAGGCGAGCTAACGGGTACCGATACGAGTAGGATCATTCGGGAAAAGTACAATATACCCATCATTTATCTGACGAGTAATACCGACAAAGCAACTTTTGAGCAGGCCCGTACCACCCGGCCCGAAGCGTATCTATCGAAGCCTTTCCGGGGTCGTGATTTACAGAATGCTATCGAATTAGCCCTGCTATCTTCCGTGGAACCTAAAGCTGCTACCCCCGTTATGCCAGCGCCCCAGCTCACGGATCGTATCTTTGTGAAGGACAAAAATCGCATGGTGTGTATTCTGATTAAGGACGTACTGTGGGCGGCCGCTGATGATTATTACTGCAAATTGCACACCGCCGAGAAGGGGTACCTACTGTCTATGACGTTAAAGAAATTTCAAGAAAAAATCACCTCCCCCGATCTCTTCCGCATCCACCGTTCCTACGTGGTGAACTTGCGCCAGATCAAAGAGATAGGTGATGTATACGTACATTTTCAGCAACAAAAAATTCCCATTGGCAAATCGTACCGAGCAGAATTGTTCGAGCGGTTGCAACAGTTGTAGTGGTTCACTGCGCCCTAGCCCGCTTTTCCTGGAAGAAAGGCGGTGTTTACTGAAAAATATAAGCGTATTGGTATTTGGTTATTGACTTTTGTGTTGTACAAGAAGTGACTCAAGTGACTTCTTTCCCCCTTAAATTAGAGTTACATCATGGTGAATAACTACTTAACGCACCCGGTTCAGCGGTGGGACATCTTGTTGGTGATGATTACTATTTTCATCGTATCTTACCGTACTTCCCCGCTATGGGCACAAGCTGCTGTACTGCCTGATGTACCACTCGATTCCTTAATCAGTTGGTACCAAGAACGTTTGGATAAGGTCTACGAGACGAATCAATTCGACGAAACCTACGCCGAAGGCTACGCCATTCTCCAGCGCGCCCGTACCGCGCAAGACCTAGAGCAGGTAGCTCGCTCGCACATCAACTTGGCGACTTGGCACTTCTACGTCACAGAAAAGATTGACTCCTTTTACTATCACGATTCGCTAGCCCTGTGGTACGCCCGTCAAACGGACGATGCGGTGTTGGCCGCCAAAATGTCAACTTACGTTAGCGGCGACTTGGTGCAGTTAGGGCGCTTCCGGGAGGGGGAACGACTACTTTTCGATGCGCTAGCCGTTTACGAAGCACGGGATATGCGTGCTGAGGTCAGTGATATTTACGATGATCTGTGCTATCTGCACAAGAATAACGATAATTTTGCCGCCTCCATCGAATATGGCGAACGGGCCTTAAGTATTCAAAGACAGTTGGAAGACCCCTACCAGCAGGAGTCTACGCTGTTGTATTTAGGTCAATCTTACGCAGAGGCAGGGCAATTCGATAGTGCACAAGTGAAAGTCGCGTTGGCGCTAGGTCTGGCCGACGCGCGGGAAGGCAGTACGAGTTTTAAGGCTAAGTTGATCGGCACGCGCGGTATGATTTACGAGAGAATGGGACAATACGATCTTGCGCTACAAGATTATCGGGAGAGTTGGGAACTGGTCAAGTCTATTTCCACCGAAGAAAGCGAGGCGGACGGCTACAAGGGAGACATCGGCAACATCTTGCGCTTGCAGGGGGAATACGAGGCCGCCATTCCCTATCTGGAAGACTTTATCGCTCTGTTTGAGCAACTTGGACGCAGTACCGAAGGCTTTATGCCCGACTATTACTTGCAATTAGCGGAATGTTACCAAAAAACGAACCGCTCGGCCGCTGCCGCTACTACCTACCGCAAAGCGTACGACCTCAAAGCTACCTTACTGAAAGCCGAGAATGAAGCCCTCAAAGAAGAGCTAGAAATCAAATACGAAACCCAGCAGAAAGAAGCTACTATTGCGGAGCAAGCCACGAGTCTCGCGCAACAGCGCCGTACTCAACGCTTGGGCGTAGCCCTGATTTTGCTACTCGTTACGGGCCTCCTCATAGCCTGGGCGGTATACCGCAGTGTCCAGCGTCGCCGCCGTGTGCTGGCACAACTGAACGCAGCGCTGGAAAGTAAGAACCAGCAAAATGAACTCCTCCTCAAAGAAATCCACCACCGCGTAAAGAATAACTTGCAGATTCTGTCGAGCCTTCTGTATCTACAATCGCGGCATATTGAAGATGACACGGCCTTAGCGGCGATTAAAGCGGGTCAAAACCGAGTGGACTCCATCGGGTTGATTCACCAAAAACTGTACTTGGGCGACCACCTGGCTTCGGTGGAGATACAAGACTACCTCCGCACCCTGGGGCAAAATTTACTCGACGCTTTTGATATAGACGAGGATCGAATACGCATCGACTACGAAGTACAGCCCCTGCATCTGGACGTAGACACCGCCATTCCCCTGGGACTGATTGTGAATGAGTTGCTGAACAACACCCTGAAGTACGCTTTTCCTGCCTCGGCTACGGGTCGCATTGTCGTCCAATTAGAAGAAGTAGAAAACACGTTGCGGCTACTCATCCAGGACGATGGGATTGGTGTACCTAGCACGGCCACGGCAGCGCAAGGCACGGGCTTCGGTACCCGCTTGATCGGGTTGCTCACCAAAAAAATGCAGGGCGAAGTGGAAATACTTCCGCTAGACCAGGGGTACGGTACGCGCATTATCCTGCAAAAATATCAGCTCGTTACGGTTTAACTAGTAGCATGAAAAGCAAAACGCAGGTCAACCTTTTTAGTCCGTCGCCGCTTTTCGCTGCGTACGTTACCGAGGTACTAAACCAACATTACGATACGGTTCAACTGTCTACCACTGCTCTGCAACGAGGCGGATTGGATGCGCCGCCAGTCATCTTTTTGATCGACGTAGCGACGAAGAAAGGCGAGGACGTGCTACGGTTTTTGCGGGCCACGCTCTTCGTTCCTTCCTGGTCCGTAGTGCTACTGTGCGATTATGACGACTGGCGGGATCACTACTGGTTGTACACCGAACATCCTCCGCTATTCTTTCCCTTTTCTTCTCAGCAACTTCGCCGAGCGGTACGCGCAGTACAGCAAAGCGCTACTTGCTGATGATAGTGCTTCGTTAAGTCTCAATTTGCGAGTAAAGTTCAGCATTGGTTTTCTACCCTTGGTAGACAGTATTCGCACTTTTGCGGGGGAGTACCGCCTGTTAAATGCGGAGAATCTACCTCAAGCCCCCTACCTTTAAACGTAGCGTAGCTAGCAACTGTCTCAGTAAGCGCTACATCTCCCTTCCCTACCCATTAAGCTAGTTTCCCTGGGCCAAACCAGCGGTTCCCTGAATAAGGCTATGAGCTACTCCTCACCAGTACTAATTTGTGAAGGTTAAAGGGGGAGTACTGCTCTCCAATTTCCCATCTAACGTATTACCAGCTAAAACAGCTTATTCTTATGAGACTTACCTTACGTTTTACCTTGATTATAATAATAGCCCTGCTGTACGAAACGACCCACGCGCAGACGACCTTGGTGGGGTGGAATATGAACTCGGCCAGTTCTAGTTCGGGTATTCCCGAAAATGCTGGCACGACGATCAGCGCACCGGGCACGGGTGGTACTTTTTTTAGCGGCGTAGGCTGCCCCGGCGGCCAAGAAGCCATTGCCAACGGCTGGTCACCGGGGGACAGTTGGGCCACTAGTGGCTTTTCTACCCAGGGTTACAACAACATCACCGTCAGCTACGAACAGGCCCGCTTCGAGTTTGGTCCCAACGGTACTTGGCAATTACAGTACAGTACGGACAATAGTAATTGGACCAACGCAGGCGGTACTTACACACTCGCTACGCGCACGGGAACTAACTTGTGCAACACATCTACTTTTACGGACGTAGTACTGCCCACCGGAGCCAACAATCAGTGCCAACTCTTCGTACGTCTGCTCAACACGGATGGTTTTAGCAGCGGCGGTGGCGGTACCGTTATTGACAATTTCATTGTGGAAGGAACGGCCACTACCGCTAGTAGCTGCAATTTGACCATCAATTCCGTGCCTACCGCCGGTGCCACTTGCGGGCAGGACAATGGATCAATTACTATCAATGCTAGTTGTAGCAGTTGTTCGGTCGGCTTACTGTATTCCATTGATAATGGAGCTAGCTTTCAGGCTTCTAACAGCTTTACGGCTTTGGCACCCGGTAATTACAATGTAGTCGTAAGAGAAGGCAATAGCGATTGCTGCCGCGTGGAGTTTGGAAGTAACCCGGTGGTAGTGGATGATATTCCCGATACTACCCCCCCGGTACTTCCTTGTCAGGATGTAACGGTAGAACTAGACGCAACAACAGGGACGGTATCTGGAGATCCATCGGTTATTGGTATTTTTACTGGTCCGATCACGGACAATTGCGAGTTAGCGTCCCTTGGGAGCCTCAATTACCCGCCGACCCTCTCTTGTGATAATATTGGTCAATTTCAAGGAACTGTTTTTTGGGAAGACGTTAATGGTAACGTAGGAAGTTGTACCGTAAGTATCACAGTGCAAAATAGCAACTTTTCCTGCAACCACCCCCCCGTCCCCGTTTGCCAAAACCTCACGGTGAACGCCGATGCCAACTGCCAAGGCACGGCCAACCC
>JBCDIR010000090.1:0-7817 GCA_038748735.1 Bacteroidota bacterium
CCCCTGATCGGGATTCAGTACGTCCCCGGTAAAAACACCGTTATTGTAGTTGGACAAGATGGGGTTGGGGGTGTTAGTATCGTCATAACCACGAAGTACCTCCCGATAATCCACGTGGCGTAGGAACAAATTTCCTAAGTCATCAGGAAAAGCTTCAAATACGGGTACGTAGTCGATATCAAAGTTGCCGACGTAACCGTAGTTGAAATAGTTATCACCGTGGCGAGGGTCACTGATATTAAAGGTCTCGTTTTCGTAGCTACCCTGTAAAGTGTAGGTTGCGTTCTGGATCGTATTGACCTTACGATCATCCCCTTCACCACTTACAGCACCACCCAAGCGGTGGCGGAAGCGGAAGTTTACGCGGTAATCTTGGTCGTTACGCGTGGGGTTATTGTGTGAATTCAGGGTCCGCCAACTGGGAAAGTCAACGGAGTTTTCACTCAGTGTAATACGATCATCCCGGTTGAAGTAAGAACCACTCAGCGTCACGTCGATGGCGTCGCTAAGGCGTGCGTCCAACTTAGCGGTAAAGTTGAGCTGCTCGTCGTCCTCGAAGGGGCGTACGTCCAGGGCATCAACATCATCATTGGTCAAGAAGTCGGCCGCCACGAAGGGAGAACCGCCGCGGAAAATTACGGGGTTAGCTTCTAACTCCGCCAATACATCATCCTTCACGCGGAATACCGGAACCGCCGACGGATCGTCGTCCAAACGGTAGGTATAACGTCCGGCCAAGCGGAAGCCGAGAATTGACTGCGTAGGGTCACTCTTCTTTTTTATGATCGGACCGGAGATGTTCATACCGATCAGGCTGTTCTCGTAGGGGTCAAGGTATTTGGAAGTCTCCGCTTCGATACCGCCCGAGAACTTGCTGGAAGGTCCTTTGGTAGTAATAGAAATGATACCCCCCGTCACGTCACCGTAGCGGGCTTCTACCCCACCTGTGATGACCTGGAGTTGGTCAATTTCCGATTCTGGAATCAGATTACCCTGCACCCGGATACCGTCGATGTAGTAGTTCGTTGCGTCATCGCGCGAACCCCGTACGTTGACGTCGTCGCCCTCGTCCGCCGTCGCCAGACCTGCCGTAGTAGCGGCCAGCGCGTTAATGTTACGCGTAGGAAGGCTTCGGATTTGCTCGGAGGTGAGGGTACCCCCCTGGGTAGTGTTGTCCTGTTCTACGAGAGGTACCTCGTAGGCAACAACCACAACTTGATCAAGCATAACTCCTTCCGGCACTAGTGAGCCATCAACAGTTAATGCTTTACCAGATTTGATTACTACACCTTCGACACGTTGCGTAGCGAAACCCAAGTAAGAAAATTCGATGTCATAAGTACCTGCATCAAGGTTGGAAAAACTGTAATTTCCGTCGAAGTCGGTTTCCGTTCCGCCTTCGAGTACACCATTCTGAAAGAGTGCTACCGAACCGAATAAAACGGGTTCGCCACTTTCTTCCTCCACTACTTTACCAGATAGAGAAGCTGTCTGGGCAGCGAGGAAAGAAACACTCAACAGCAATAGCGTAAAAAACAGTAAAGAACGTTTCATATAATCCTGTTTTAAACTTTGCTAAATAAACGGGCCAAGGAAAAACACGATCAGTGCTGTTTAAAAAATAACTCCCCGATGAGTCTTCCGGTGAATGGACCTCAAACCATTTACCATTTAGAATGGCTCACTTTATTGAGATCAATTAACCGGAAATCGAAAACTTACCGCGTGGCGCGGCAGGCGCTATTTTTTCAACGGTTTTTGATTGACTTGTTTTTGACACGTACCCGAAAAAACGCACAATGTTACTAAAATAAGCCCTGAAAAAAAACCACGAATAGTCCGTATTCCCGTTTTTATCACTCATTGTTTCCCCAGCTTGCGAGCAAAGTTAAGGTACACCGAGCGGTTATCCTGGCTATTTTCTACTAAAAGTCAGGTTTCTGATTTTGGGTATCAACTAGGATAATCCGCTGATCTACGCAGGTTTACTCCCATCACTAGGGTCGTAAAACGTGTTTTTGAACGTTTTTGCTGCTTCGGGTTATACTCATTATTGGTGCATTCGTCTCTTGGCTGACACCAGTGGAAATTTGAGAATAGGGCTAGCGCACAATAAGCTAAGGTCTGCAAGCCGGAGTACATACTTACTGGCATAAGCAGGGGGCTAAGCCTGTATTTTGTAGTAATTTGGCTTTTAATGTAGACAATCAAAGCGAAAAAACCAGCAACCATCTCATGAATTGGCGTCTTGGCCTGACGGCCGTAACCATCGTTAGCATTACGCTCTGCGCTGGCTTTTTCCAGCCCGTCCAAGCGGATATTCCGCAGTTTCACACTTCCCTGGAATACCAGTTTTTTGGCAACCTTCCCGATTCCTTACCCACGGGTTACAACGGTCTATTTGCGGGTTCGGGGGAATGTGTGCAGTGCCACGGTTTCGACACGGCTATGATTGCCAGTGTAGATCCGTTCGGTAACGACATCAACGTAGTAGATGACTGGCGAGCGACGCTCATGGCTAATTCTGCTAAAGATCCCTTCTGGCGGGCAAAAGTCAGCCACGAGGTCCTCTTCGCGCCCGCCCTGCAAAGCGAAATTGAAACCAAATGCACCTCTTGCCACGCACCGATGGGTCATTTTGCGGCCCTGCACAATGGTGCAGACAGTTACAGTATGGCCGAGTTGTACGCCGACAGCCTCGCCTTGGATGGCGTCTCCTGTCTGAGTTGTCACCAACAAGCGCCGGAAGGATTGGGGACCCAGTTTTCGGGTGACCTAAATTTTGAAACGGACCGCATCGCCTACGGACCCTTCCAGTCTCCCCTCGGCTCGCCGATGCTGAACGCTACACAGTACGCGCCGCAGTACGGGCCACACGTCAGTACGTCAGAACTCTGCGCGGGCTGCCATACCCTCGTTACGGAAACCCTCGATTTGCAGGGCGAACCAACGGGAGATACGTTTGTGGAACAAGCGACCTACCACGAGTGGGTCAACTCCATTTACGCCGCTCAGGACATCAGTTGCCAATCGTGTCATATGCCGTCTTTATCGAAGGGACAGTTTAGCCTGATTGCCGGTTTTCCCGGCATTCCCTACCGGGACCGCTTTGCCCTGCACGAACTCGTGGGTGCGAACGTCAACATGCTCAAACTGATGCGGGACAACGCACAAGAACTGCAAATTTCGGCTACACCCGCCGACTTCGAGGCCGTCATTCAGGCCACGACCAATATGCTGCAACAGCAGACGCTGGAACTGGACCTCGTACCCCTGACCCGCGATCAGGACACGGCTTACATCAGCCTTAATCTGCGCAATAAAGCGGGCCACAAGTTTCCTTCGGGCTACCCGGCTCGGCGGGCGTTTGTGCAATTCACCGTCCAAACGGATAGTGGCGATACGCTCTTCCATTCCGGTAGTTGGGACGACAACTACGAGGTCATCGGCCACGATCTGAGCTACGAACAACACTATGACATCATCCGCGCCGAGGACGAGGTGCAGATTTACGAACAGGTACTATCCGACGTGAGTGGTATGCCCACTACCCTACTGACGGCGGCAGCCTATTCTCTTAAAGATAACCGTTTGCCTCCGCAGGGCTTCTCCCGCCAAAATACGGTTTACGATACCACGCTGATCGTTGGACGCGCGGAACAGGACCCCAATTTCAACCAGGAAGCCGAGGGAGGCGGTAGTGGCCGTGACCAAGTCCGCTACCACGTACCGACGCCGAATTACGCCGGGCAACTGTTGCTCACCGCCAGCGTTTACTATCAGTCGATGCCTCCCAAGTGGATGGCCCCCATGCTGAGCGCTCAGAGTCCCGAAATTGAGACTTTCCGCACCATGTTCGAGGCCGCTGACCGTACCCCTATGCAGATTACCAGTGCGACCGCTGAGGTTGCGGGCATCGTGAATACGCGCAGCCCGCGCCTGCTCACGGCCCAAATTCGTTATCTAGCGGACCAAAGCCTGGAGATTCGCAGCGAGACGGGTGGTCAAGTGCGGATTTACAACTATCTTGGGCAACTATTGCAACAGTGGTCTATTGGTCCGGGTACGCAACAGTTGCAGGTGCAACAGCGTGGTATTCCGGTAGTGGTGCAACTGTTTCACGACGGTGCCGCATTTTCGCAGCCTATTTGGCTTCATTAACATCAAAGTAACTTTCCTTTCAACCCGACATCTTCTAATTCTCCAGTTTTATGAAAAAAATACTATTCTTCGCCCTTGCTTGCTGCCTTGGTAGTGGCTTACTAGCGCAAGAAACGGTCAGCTTTACCGACCAAGGTGATCTTTTAGGACTCGGCGGTGGTAGCAGCCACGGCTGTGCCGTAGACATGAACAGTGATGACCTAGACGACGTAGTGCGCATTACTTCTAGCGGTATCTACATTGACTACCAGCGTTCTAACGGTACTTTCGAACAAGAATTTTATCCCGTCGATTTGGGTAATATGCCCTCGTGGAGTATCGCGGCGGGGGATATCGACGATAATGGTTACCGCGATCTGTTGTTCGGAGGCAGTAGCCTCGTCTCTTTCGTCAAAGCTTCGGCGGACGGGACCTCTTTTGAGGAACAAGTCATTGATGACTACATCTTTTCGCAGCGGTCGACCTTCTACGATATTGACCGCGACGGTGATTTGGACGCCTTTGTTTGTCACGATGTGGACCTGAGTCATCCCTACCGCAACGACGGATTAGGAAATATGACGGAAGATCAATCACTGATTGAAACCGTCAATTTGCCGGGCAACTACGCCGCCATTTGGGTAGACTACAACCACGACTCCTATACCGACCTGTACATCACGAAGTGTCGGGGTGGAGCTTCCCCGGGTGATCCTTCCCGTACGAACGGCTTGTACCGTAACAACGGGGACGGCACCTTCACGGAAGTCGGCGCGGAAGCCAATATGGACGACAACGCACAATCCTGGGCTACGGTCTTCGAAGATTTTGACAATGATGGTGATTTCGATGCGTTCATTGTTAATCACGATTTCCAGAACCGCTTCATGCGCAATAATGGAGACGGTACGTTCACCGACATCATTGCAACGACGGGGATTAACGCTTTCGACCTTGGTTCGTGGGAAAACGCGTCCGGCGACTTCAATAACGATGGCTTTGTGGACATTTTGTCGGAATTGAGCAATGAACTGTACCTCAATAACGGGGATATGACGTTTACGGGCCAGGACCTGCCCTTCGACGAAGGCGGCATCGGCGACCTGAATAACGATGGCTTCCTGGACGTCACCTACGGCAGCACCTTGATGATAAACGACGGTAACGAGAACAACTGGATTAAGATTATCCCCAAGGGCGTGATTTCCAACCGCGACGGTATCGGTGCCCGCGTCACGATCTACGGTGAGTGGGGGCAACAGGTGCGTGAGGTCCGTTCGGGGCAAAGTTTCAGCCCGATGAGCGCCATCTATGCTCATTTTGGCCTGGGGCAGGCCGAGACCGTGGACAGTATGGTTATTCGCTGGCCTTCGGGAGTGGTCAATAAGATTGACAATCCTACCGTAAATACGACCCACGCCATCCAGGAAGTAAGCTGTATTCTAGCGGACGAGACCATTGGAGTACTCGGCGAATTAGCACTTTGTGAAGGAGAATCCGTACAACTTATAGCTCCGGCTGGCTATGACGATATGATTTGGTCTATTGGCGGTGCCAACCCCACTATTGAAGTCGATCAGCCCGGTACTTATGGCCTGACGCTCATTGCCGAGGATGGCTGCGTTGCGCTGGCTACTCCGGTGACGGTAACCCGTCTCGAAGACACGCTACCCACCATCGAAACGGAAGATGAGTTGACCTTCTGCCAGGGTGATGCGATCACGCTTACTACCGCGAGCACGGCGAACCCCAGCTGGTCCAATGGTCAGGAAGGGAGTACGATTACGGTAACCGAAGCGGGTACCTATTTCGTGGAGACTGACGCTTTGTGTTCGGAAGGTAGTATGACTTCTGCGACCCTCGAAGTGATGACCTACGACGCCGAAGAACCACTAGCAGAAAACGTAGAATTCCTGCCCGGTGACGCCGCCTTTTTGACGGCTACGGGTGCAGGCACCATCAACTGGTACGCCTCCGCAACGGCCGAGGAACCGCTGGCGACGGGGCCGACTTACATCACCGAACCGTTAACGGAGGGTAGGACCTTCTACGTGGAGGCGGTCCAACAGTTTGCGGGCGAAACGGGCGTAGGGGCCAAGCTCACCATCGACGGTGGTGGCGGTATTCCCAGCATCGGTGCGTACAACTATTTTGACGCGTATACCGACTTTATCATTCTACAAGTAGACGTATTCGTACCCGAAGATCAGCCCGAAGGCCCTCGCACGGTACAATTGTACGACAACAATGACCAGGAATTGGCGAGTATCATAGTAGATATGGTACACGGCTTGCAAACTATCGACCTCAACTTTGAGGTGCCGGAAGGAGAGCAGTACTCGCTGCGCTGCCCGGAGAACAACATCTTCCGTAACAATTCCGGCGTCCAGTACCCCTACCCCATCGGTGATGACTTGGGGAGTGTGACGGACTCTTACTACGGTGGGCAGTATTATTACTATTTCTACAATTGGCAAGTAGAAACTACGCCCGTTTTCTGTGCCTCAGAGCGCGTCCCCGTGGAAGCAAGCGTGCTGGTTAACGTCAACGAAATCGACGCCGTCAGCCGCCTGGAGCTGTTTCCTAACCCCGCTAGTACGACGGTACAAATCCGGCTAGAACTGACGGAGCGCGTGGCGCTTGACCTGCGCTTGGTCAATGCCCTGGGCCAGATCGTGCGTACGGAGCGCTGGGGTGATTTACCCGTTGGAACACATACCCAGCAGTTGGACGTGAGCCGCCTCCCAGCTGGCGTATACGAGTTGCAATTGCAACGGGGTGAGCGCGTAGCGACGGAAAAAATCGTGGTAGAATAGAGACGCAAGGCATTGTTGCGTTTCAACGATGCTGCTTTCCATTCTTTTGATACAAATTACAAGGCGCACACAAAGGCTTTACAGCCTTAAGCAGCGTTTTATGATCATCCCAAATTTTGCTTTCCGCAAGATTTGGGATGTTTCCTTTTTTACCTTTGCGGTATGACACCCTGGATCAAAGCCATACACGACTACTGCACGCAGCACAGTACGCCCGGTCCCGCTACCTTGGCGGCCCTGGAGCGAGAAACGCACCTCAAAACACTGGCCCCACAGATGCTATCCGGCCCACTGCAGGGGCGGGTTTTGGCCCTACTGAGCCGTTTGATTCAACCGAAGCAGGTACTAGAAGTTGGCACGTTTACCGGCTACGCCGCCCACTGTCTCAGCGAGGGGCTACTAGCAGACGGAATCCTGCATACCATCGAAGGAAATCCGGAGATCGCGTACCTCATCCGCAAGCACCTAGCGGCGGCCCAACTGGAGGACAAAATTCGGCTCCATCTCGGTGATGCGAAGGCGATCATTCCTACGCTGCCCGGTCCGTTCGACCTCGTTTTTCTGGATGCCAACAAGCGCGAATACGACGCATACTTCGAGCTGGTAGCGGACAAAATGAGCCCGGGTGGATTGCTACTGGCCGACAACGTACTGTGGAGCGGTAAGGTCGTTAGCGGCGAGCTAGATGCGGACACCCGCCTACTGGACGCTTTCAACAAGCGCGTGCTGGCCGACGAGCGTTTTCGGTCGCTGATCTTGCCGCTACGGGATGGGTTGCTGGTGGCGGAGCGGAAGTGAAATCTTGGGAGCACTTTGTCGATGGGAATCTCCAGGTTTACCCAACTTTTTGGAAGTTTAGTA
>JBCDIR010000091.1:0-7780 GCA_038748735.1 Bacteroidota bacterium
GGCCGTGATCCTTGGAAAAACCAACCTCAGCGAATGGGCCAATTATCTCTGTCTGGGCTGCCCCAACGGCTACAGCGCCGTGGGTGGTCAAACCCTGAATCCATACGGGCGTCGGCGTTTTGACACCGGCGGTTCCAGCTCCGGTAGCGGGGCGGCCATGGCCGCCAATTACGCGGTGGTGGCGGTCGGGACAGAGACTTCCGGGTCTATCCTATCTCCTTCTAGCAAGAGTTCGCTGGTGGGTTTGAAGCCTACCATCGGCTTGCTGAGCCGGGGCGGTATCGTCCCGATTTCTAGTACGCTCGATACCCCCGGGCCGATGACCCGCTCCGTGACGGACAACGCCATCCTCCTGTCCGCCATGACGGGGAAAGATGCCGCAGATCCCGCAATGGCAAACAACGTCCAGGATAATAACTACTTGGAAACTTTAAAAAACGGTCAACTGGAAGGGCTACGCCTCGGGGTAAACACCGCATATCTGGAAGACGAAGAGTATGCCGCCAGCATCGCTTCCCTGAAGGATGCCGGCGCCTTGCTGTTTGAATTTACCCCCATCGAAGTGGATTTTGGGGGCTTTGGTGAATTCCTCAGTGCCGATATGCGTAACGACCTGCCGGACTACATCAGCCAATATGGCTCCCCCGCCCTTACCGTGGCCAACGTTGCTGACATTGTCCAATACAACCTCCGGGATACCGTCGTCCGTATCCCCTACGGCCAGGGGCGCTTCGGGGGTATCCTTGACGTCGATCTAAGTGTGGCCGGATACGATTCCCTGAAGACCCGTTTGCACGACGAGGGAGTTCGCTTCCTCGAAACCCCACTAGAAGCGTTCCAACTGGACGCCATTTTATCCATCAATAATTACGGGGCTGGATACGCGGCGGCGGCGCAGTATCCCTGCCTGACCGTCCCGATGGGATATACCGCTGAGGGGGAGCCGAAATCGCTGACCTTCATCGGACGACCGTTTACGGAGGACAAGCTGTTACAGATGGGCTATGCTTTCGAGCAATTGACGAGAAAACGGGTCAGTCCGGAGCTGTTTAGGTAGTGCTTCCTTTCCAGCCACGACTTGATAAGGTAGTGCCGACTCTTGGCATCTCAATGGGTTTCACGGCTTTCTGGACTTCTTACCCCGCACCTGCGGCCACGCCAAAACCTTCATGAGATGACGCAGCCGCGGAGGTAGTGATATAGGGGCGGAAGCTATTTTACTAGTCGGCTGGTTAAGGTGCGTTCGGACAACATTACTTGTACGGTATAGGTGCCAGCGGGCCACATAGATGCGTCCAGTTGCTGCCTAATTTGTTCGGTAGTAATGGAATAATTGCTAATAATTTGTCCAGTGTTGTTGATTACTACTAGTCGGCCTGGACCGTGTTCTCGTGGTAGTGTTACGGTGGCGACATCTCGGGTGGGATTAGGGAAGACGGTGAGCGCGTCGGCTGATGCTAGATTCTCGAAATTGACGACTCTAATCGGGGAGTCCGTCACCTGACCGTCGAAGTCCAGCTGACGTAGTCGGTAATAATTATCGCCTAATACCGGGTCAACGTGGACGTACTGGTACGCTTGTATTGCGGACGTATTACCGCTACCCATAACAAAGCCTACCATTTCCCATCGTGCCCCATCGGTGGAGTGTTGAATTTCAAAGCCTTCGTTGTCAACTTCTTCCGTCGTCTCCCAGTCTAGCCGCACCGTTTTGTCGACCTTTTCCGCCGTGAAGCGGACCAATTCAACGGGTAACAAACTGACGTTATAGCGAACGGCTACGGAGGGCCCGGTCAGTAATTCCCAGCCGTCCGGTAAGGAAACGGAAGCAAAATTACCCGTTATGACACTAGCCGTGATCAGGTCAATGCGGTCTCCGTCTTGGGGAACGTAATTCACGCTTACCCGCAAATCAATGTTGTTGAGGTTGATAATGCCGTTGGCAAGTAAGCGATCTGCTTCGTTGAAGCCCGTTCCTGCTAACTCCATCAATAAGGTGGTGCCCTCCAGAAAGCTTTGGCCGGCTTCAAACGTGATAGAACCCGGAGAAAACCCTGGGGACAGGGTGCCTCCTAAGGCGGAAGACAGGGAAATATTGCGGGCGTTGCCACCCAGTACGCCCGTATTGGTGAACGTGCCAATGCCCGTAATGGCATTGTTTAAAATATTGTCAAACAGGAGATCACCGGCGTTGTTAAAGATTCCCAGATTGGAAATACCTTCCTGATCACCAAAGACGCGGACGGTACCACCCGTTTGGTTGGTGAACTCCGTTTCAGCGCCCAGCATGATGCCTCTACCCGCTATGCCCAGATTAGTGCCCACATCGAGGATACCCGCGTTAATGAACTTCGTACCCGTCCCATCAAGGCTTAGCCCGACGGCGGAGGTGATGTCGATAGCGATGATGCCCGTATTTTCTACCTCACCCATTACGGCCATACCGTTCCTACCAATAGCACCTCCATTTTGACCGATGCCAATCGTGCCACCGTTGGTTAGTAGTCCCGCTACGGCGAGCGCATCGCCCGTGGCACCACTAATATTTAGCTTGCCCCCGGCCCGGATCGTCAGCGTGGCGTTAGTCACGATCTCTACGGATTTCGCGAGCACCACGCTGCCGTTGGTGATGGTCGGTAAGTTATTTTGGACTGGAATATAGACGTCATCGCTGCCGGTCGGCACGGTTTTGGTGATCCAGTTGTCCCCCTTCGTCCAGTCGGTATCGGTGCAGCCGGTCCAAATCAGGCCGGGAGCGGTTACGACCACGCCATTGTTGGTGTCGATACTGAAGGTGCCACCGTTGAGGTTTTGCACGGTACCATTGTTGGTGGTGATACTGCTGTTACCCGATCCATTTTCAATGATATTACCATCGTTAATAAAGGTGCCACCGTTACCAATGCCGTCGTCAGAGGCAATGTCAATCAAGGCGCAAGCCTCGTTGGTAAAGTTGGTGAAATTGGATAGCGTGGCATTGGCGATGCTGCTCAGGAAAATACGACCTCGGTTAGTGAAACTAACGCCAAAATTGCCGATGGCAAAAAATAGGGTATTGGTAATATTGAGTTCCCCACTGGCCTCATTCGTAAAAGTGCCCGTAGCACCATTGCTCAGACCAGTAGATCCAGCACTGGCAATTGATCCGATATTGATCGTTCCGAAGTTGGTAATAGTACCGTTGGTCAGCAATCCAATCCCTAGATTACCACTGCCATCGTTGAAGAAGCGGTCAACGTTGATCGTAGCTCCGGTTTGGTTAATGATGGTTCCGTCGTTGGCAATTCCTGTATTGGTGAACGCACCCGTAGCACCCACCCTGAGCGCACCAAAATTCGACAGTGTACCACCCGTTTCGTTGCTTACCGCCGTAACACAATCATCTAGCGCAAGTGTGCCGTTGTTAGTGATAGTTCCCGCATTACGTAAGCCATTGCCATTTGCTCCGGCTAGCTGCAGACTGGCGGTGTTGGCAATATCCAGCGTGGCTCCGGCCTTCACGATTAGTGACTTACCGACCGCTGCGGTGCCGCTCTCAATTTCTGGTTGGTTAGTCGTGATGGGAATAGTGATGCCTTGGTCAGCGGTAGGTACCTGACCCGCCTCCCAATTACAGGGATCTGCCCAGTCGGAACTGACGTTTCCGGTCCAGGTGATGGTGCTAGGACTAAGTCTATTGAGCGCTACTACCGCCACCACATTGAAGGTGCAACCGCTACCGCTCACCTGGAAAAAATAGGTATCACAGGGTACTCCGATGGGGGTTGCGGTCTGACTGACCGCATCGTAGGTGGCTCCAAGCACGGTCAAGGCTTCGTCTTTGTACCAATTAGTGGCAGGGGCGTAACTATTGGTAGCACCCGCAACGATTCCTCCACTGATGTTACAATCCGTAGCGATACCAACTGTAATGAATAAACCATTATTGATGAGGTTAGGAATCACATTGTCGCTTGCATAATTTATTACGGCGTTGTTCGTGAACGTCCCATTATTCACATTAGCCTGATTGGAGACCATGGCGAGGAGCCCGCTGTTGGTGAAGTTGGCACCACTTGCGTTGCTAATGGGGGCTTGCTGGGTTGGTCCGATCCGTATTGCTCCGCAGGGCCTGGCTTCAATGGTACCTTCGTTGTAGATACCCGTGAGAAGGATACCAACGTTTTGTCCAATGTTGATGCTACCCGTAGTGTTGAGGTTGCCAGTACAGCGAATACCGTCGCCAGCGGTGGCGTCGATGTTGATGGTGCCACTAAGGTTCCGAAAGCGACCTCTGATATTGATACCCGAGCCGGCAATCGGGAAGTTTTGCCCGATATCAATGGTACCAAAGTTGAAGAAGCCTTTGTTGCCACCGGAGGTATTACCAATGGCATCACTACCTGTATGGTCGATGGTGAGGGTGCCGGAGTCATTATTCGTGAATGTTCCTAGGTTGAGCAGGCCGGTGTCGCCCGTGCTCGCTGGCCCACCAGTTTGGCCAATGTTGATATTTCCGCTGTTGGTAAAATCACCCGAGCTACTGCAGAGAATGCCCTCTGAATTGGTACGGTCGATGTTGATCGTAGCATTAGTGTGATTAACAAAATCACCCGCGAGCAGCATACCACCTTGCACGCTGGGATTGGTACTACTTGCGTCACCAATGGTGATGCTAGCAAAATTATCTACTTCGCCGGTCGTTCCTACTTCTACTCCGTTGGTGCCGCAGTTGTTGATGGATAGGGTACCACTGTTGTTGAGCGTACCGTCCACCAGCAGACCATTGGCCACGGACCCCGCTACTGCCAGGCTTCCGCTGCTCGCAATATCCAGGCGCGCACCGGACGTAATGGTCACGGATTTACTAGTGGCTACTGTACCCGCCATGATCTCCGGCTGGTTGGTTGTCACTGGAATAGTTACGTCCGTGGCCGCCGTGGGAAGGACGTTGGGACTCCAGTTGCAAGCACTGGCCCAATCGGTACTCACTGCTCCCGTCCAGGTGACGGCGGTGGGCGGTGGCGTGTCCGTAACGAGTACGAGTGCCACGGTGTTGAACGTACAACCATTACCACTTACTGCGAAGAAATAACTGTCGTTGGGTTCCGTAAGCCACGTTACGGTATTGGTAGCTGGGTCGTAGGTGGCGCCTAGGGTGGTCAGGGCTTCGTCGGTGTACCAATTGGTGGCTGGGACGAAATCATTGGTATTACCAAAGACCAGTACGTCGTCAATGGTGCAGCCAGTGGCGGTGCCTACGGTAATAAGTAAGTCATTGTTGACGAGGTTAGGAATGAGGTTGTCGCTGGTGTAATTGATGACGCCGTCGTTGGTGAAAGTGCCGGCGTTAATATTGGTATTTTCGGAGGAGAGGACGATTAATCCCTCGTTCTCGAAGCTAGCACCGGCGATATTCTCGATGGGCGCTTCGTTGCTGTCTCCGATCCGTATTTCTCCACACGAAGTATTTCTGACTGTACTCTGGTTTTCTATTCCACTAAGAAACGTACGAACATTTTGGCCAATGTTGATGACCCCCGAATTCGTAAGCAAGCCAATGCAATATATGCCGTCGCCCCCCGTACCGTCGATGTTGATGGTACCACTGGCGTTGGTTACGATACCATCCGCATGGATACCCGCACCCGCCACGGCGGAAGGACTAGAGTGCTGTCCGATATCAACGGTTCCAGTGTTGATAAAACCTTTATTGCCTGCTGAATTACTGAAGATAGCATCACCAGTAGTATGGTCAATGACAATGGCTCCGGTGGCGTTATTCCGTAAGGTCCCGACATTATTGATCCCGTTGTCGTTAATGCTACCTGATCCACCATTTTGACCTACGTGAATAGCGCCTTCGTTGGTGATAAGCCCGGTACTAGTGTTAAGAATTCCGTGGGAAGTGGTATGGTCAATGGTAATGCTCGCACCACTGTTGTTCGTCCAATCCCCTCTAATATGAAGGCCGTACCGACCGATGTTGGAGGCACTTCCTGTGGCGCCAATCCTAATGCTACCGTTGTTAGTAACATTTGCTGAGTTCCTTACTTCAATGGCGTCATTGGTGCAGTTGTCGATGGAGACCGCTCCGTTATTATTGAGATTGCCGTTCAAGAAGAGGCCACGATTGGTGGCGCCGTCTATGGTTAGACTTCCGTTAGCCGCAATGTGGAGTGTGGCATCGGTCTCCACCTCGACGGATTGTACGGTGACGGTGACGTTGGCTCCAATAAGCGGATCGTTAGCCGTGCTGGGTATAATGACGGGATCATCACTGCCGGGAACGACTAGCGGACTCCAGTTGCCGGGATTTTCCCAGTCGGAATCAATCACCCCTATCCAGGTGATGCTACCCGGATTAAGGCCCGTATTCTCGATGATCATTTTCCCGGGGAAGTTGCAGCCACTACCCGTAATTCTAAAATAGTAGGTATTGTCTCCGATCAGTAAGGGGGGCGTAGCGGTAAATTGGTTCGTTATAAAGGCGCCGCCAGCTACGGTGAGGGCTTCGTCGGTATACCAGGTAGTCCCAACGGTAAAACTATTGGCTACGCCCGCTAGGAAAAGATCATTCGCCACTGTCGTGGTAGGAACAAAGCTCCCGGGCGTACTGTACAGACCATTATTAGTCACGTCCGGAATAAGGTTGTTTAGTACGTGATTGATGACCCCATTATTGGTGAAAGTTCCCTCGTTTCCTTGGTTAGCATTCGTTTCTACCCACCAGAGACCGTCATTAGTAATGGTTCCATTATTAATCATTCTTGCGTAGAGATAAACTTCTCCACAGTTAAGATTAGCCAAAGAGGATGGTGCTTGTGTGGAAAGCCCGGTACCGAAAGTATTCGAACCCGCAGTACCAATAGTGATGGTGGCGTCGTTGTTGGTCAGTACCCCCGAATTGGTGAGGAGGATACCCGTTCCTGAGACGTTACTGCTGGCTGCTCCTATTGCAATACTTCCACCACTACTATTATCGAAGGTAGCACCCGTACCGATACAGCTAATGCCTACGGCAGTTGTATTATCGATTTGGATCGTGCCACTATTGTTGAAATCTCCCCGATTGCCGATGCCACCATCTTCCGCAGTTCCGCCGGTACCGATGCGCAGACTTCCCGTTGCATTGTTATTAAAGGTACCGGCGTTAACTACATTAACCGCTAGGCCAGCAGAAGCCACAATATCAATATCACCTTCATTAGTGACTGTTCCACTGGTCCAAATCCCGGTCAAGAGCGTTACGGGTGATGCGCTCGCAATGGTCAACTTAGCAGGATTTGCTTGGCCACTAGTACCATTGAAAAAAGTACCTCCCAGGTCGTTATCCAAACCAAAAAGGGTAGCACGCTGGATGTCGATAGTACGATTATTTCGGAATATACCCGTGTTGCGGATGGCGTTGTCACTCATGGCGGCTACTGTACCAATACGGATGGTACCATTATTGATAAACTCCGTTAGGTTGTCAATGCCAGTAGATCCCCGCTGTATTTGAATGGTTTGATTGTTGGTAAAAGTGTTCTCGTTTATAATACTAAAGTTACTATTATTATCAGTATCCCGGATGGTGATCGTTCCGTCGTTGACAAAATTCCCCTCGAGATAATTGCCAATTCCTCTGCGGAAAGCTTGTTGAACGGTAATGGAACCCGTATTGGTAATATTACCTCGATTATCAATTCCATCTGCGTTATCTGCTTGGGTGGAGCCAATAACCAGCGTGCCGATAATATTTAGGGTAGCACCGGCTTCATTAAGGAAGCCATCCCCACCCACTGCGGTGAGGTTGACC
>JBCDIR010000092.1:0-7768 GCA_038748735.1 Bacteroidota bacterium
ATACCACGCCAAGTAGTGGGTAGCGTCAACACGGCGGGCGGAACACTACCAGTAGACGGAGCAACCATCACGTTCCCAGCGGATGCTTTCGCCTATCCATCTGGTGTACCTTATACCGGAGCGGCGGAGGTCTACGCTGCTTGGTTGGACCCCACGGCCCCCAACTTGGGAGAGATGATGCCCGGCGGCCTGTACGGAATCGACGAGAATGGGTTGTTTGTTACCATGACTACCTACGGCATGGTCGTCGTAGAATTGGAAGATACGGACGGCAACGAACTGGTCCTCGCCGAGGGGAAAATGGCGACGCTCCAACTTACGGTACCCAGTGAGTTGCTGACCCACGCCCCCAACGAAATCCCCCTCTGGTTTTTTGACGAGACCAGCGGTCTCTGGATCGCAGAAGGGGCGGCGAGTTTAGAAAACGGTAGCTACGTCGGCGAAGTGAGTCACTTCACCTACTGGAACGTCGATTATCCGTATCAAGTCCCGACGGTGAATATTACGGGTTGTTTGGAATACAACAATGGTGCTCCGGCGGCTAACGTTCCCTTTCACGTCACCTTTGCGGGGGATACTTCCGTCATCATCGTGCGGGGCGGTACGGACAGCGATGGCAATTTTGGCGGTCCAGTCCCCACGGGCGATCTGCTGGCTATCAATGTTTACAACACTTGTGGCAGCGTTACGTCCATTCAAGTCGGCCCTTTCAACGAGGATACGGACCTGAATGATTGCTTGGTCATCCCCGACGTACCAGCCTATACGTACAGCGGTCAGCTACTCGACTGCGACGGACTACCCGTGGTGGACGGGATTGTGAGTGTGGCCTACGGTGGTTACGCACAGCAAATCTTGACGGATGCTGCTGGTAATTTTAATACGTCGCTTCCCGCCTGTACGGCTAGCTTTGACGCGGACGTACTCGGGATAGATTACGCTAACGAGCTAACGTCTACGCCACAGACCGTCACCTTCAGTGGCGATCAGACGAACGCGACGCTCACGGCTTGCAATAACCAATTGGCCGAGTTTTTAATCTCTACAGCTAATGGGGAGGAATACGTCTTCGTCACGCCCACCCTGTTCTTCGACTCGCTACCCACTCCGGGTTGGACTATCACCGATCAATTGCAGACCACGGAGGAAATTCGCAATTTCAACCTGCGCATTCCGCTGCTGGATGTCGGTACGTACACGGGCAACGGGGTGAACTACTTTTATGTGTTTTCCAACTTTGTTACTAATGGCGAAAATTACCTGAGTTGCAGCGATCCTTGCGCCGACATTACCGTCAACATTACGGCCAATGGCGGTTCGGGAGGGTATCTCGAAGGTAATTATTCTGGCACCGCAGACGGGGGCTTGATGAACAGTCAAGTGTATGATATACCCGTCAGCGGTTCTTTTCGCGTCCTGATACCTTAGATAAGGCGCATTTTATTTTAACCCATGAACAGCGCGAAGTACCAGTTTAGGTTGGTGCTTCGCTTTTTTTTAAAAATTTACCATTAAGCTTGCAGCACATCTGCCCTTAGTCCAATTATAGGAGCAAACACGATTAGACTTGTTCGGCCAGGCATGAATGAGCGAAAGCGTAGCAAATTTTGTTTTGAACAAGGCAGAAAACGTAGGCATAGCCTTAGCTACGGCGAGGCTTTCTAACGAAGTGCAGAATAAAATTTGCCGTTTGCAGTCATTTGAGGCTCTGGGTAAACAAGTCTATTGTTAAAAACTCAATTTTGCTCTTATGAATAAATGGTTCTGGGTACTCGCTGCCCTTCCCTTATTGCTCGTTTCTTGTCGGGAAGACATGGACGAAATCACGACCACCCAAACGGGGGTCCCGCAACCTAACGTCATCGTCACCGCCAGCTTAATTGGCCAAGTGGTTGACGAAAACAATACTCCGCTACCCGGCGTACTCGTACGACTGGCCAGTGAAGTAACCACCACCGACGAAAACGGCCGCTACGTATTTGCCAATACTTCAATGAATGCCAAAGGCACCTACGTTACGGCTACTCGCGCGGGCTATTTTCCCGGCTCGGACCGTTTGTATCCAAGTCTGGATAGCCGCAACGCTAACGTCATCCAACTCCTACCGCGTAACGTAGCGGGTACGATTGGCAACGACGGGGGCGACGTCAACGTAGACGGGGCAACGATCACCTTCCCCGGCGATGCTTTCGCTTACCCTTCGGGTTTGGCGTATAACGGAGAAGTCCGGGTCTACGCGGCTTGGTTGGATCCTACGGCACCTGATCTGGGTGAATTTATGCCCGGCGGACTGTACGGACTAGACGACGATGGCAACCTCGTCACGATGACCTCCTTCGGCATGCTGGCCGTAGAACTCGAAGATGCCAGCGGCAACGAAGTGGAGCTAGCCTCCGGCGTGAAAGCTACGCTGAATTTCCCCGTTCCGGATCGCTTACTCAGTGGTGCTACCGCCGAAATTCCACTCTGGTATTTCGACGAACAAGACGGTATCTGGATCGAAGAGGGTGCGGCTACGCTAGAAAATGGCGTCTACGTCGGTGAAGTGAGCCACTTTACGTTCTGGAACGTGGATTATCCCTACGGAACGGAGACGGTTGATTTGGCGGGCTGTGTTAGTTACGGCAGCGGCGCGGGTGCAGCCTACCTCAACTTTACCATTAGCGTCGGAACAGATTCTACCTTCAGCATTGTATGGGGGACAACGGACATAGCGGGTAACTTTTATGGACCAGTTCCTACGGGTGAAAACCTGACGATCAATTTCACTGATCCTTGCGGTAGTAGCAATAGCATCAGCCTAGGTACCTTTACGGAAGATACGGAGTTAGCGGAATGTATCGTAGTGCCCGCTTTAGCCGAAACTACGATCAACGGTCAATTGGTCGACTGTAATGGAGAAGGTATTTCCTTCGGCATAGTCGAGGTGGATGGCCCGGGTTGGTACTCACCAGATTTGTTGACGGACGAAAACGGCAACTTTAGCTATACTACGTCCATTTGTGCAGAAGATACGGAAATCACGATCACCGGAGTCGATTGGGACAACCTAGTTACTTCGGATCCCCAAACGGTAACGGCGACTAGTGGACAAACAGTAGAATTAGGCACAGTCACTGCTTGCGATAATCCACTAGAGGAGTACGTAGTGAACGACGCAGGAGGAGCTGTGACTACTTTCGTGTCACCTGCGTTTACACAAGATTCCTTATCTGGCCTTTTGGGTTGGAATATCCGTGGAGTACAAGAGGACGATATGAGCCAGTATATTGTCAATATCACCCTGGAGAATATTGAAGTAGGTACGTACAGTGGCGAGGGCGTTAGATACAATTACCGCTATACTAATTTCATGACTCCTACGGATGTAGATACCGCGCTTGACTGTCTCAATCCTTGTGGAAGCATTACCGTAAACGTTACTGCTAATGGTGGCCCCGGAGGCTTTTTAGAAGGAAATTATAGTGGGACCTCGGATGGCTTTTCCGACGGTGTGACCGTAGAAGACGTTCCCATCAGCGGTAACTTCCGGGTAATGATACCTTAATAACCACTGACGAACAATCACCCATGACCGAACCCGAAATCATCCGAGGGTGTCAACGAGGAAAGGCGAAGTACCAACGCGAGTTGGTGCTTCGCTACTCTCCGCTCCTGATGACAGTAGCCCGCCGCTACTGCCGGGACGACCATGCCGCACGCGACGTACTGCAGGAGGCGTTCATCCGCATTTTTCGGGCCATTCCGAAATACCAGCAGACGGGTTCGTTTCCCGGCTGGCTGCGCCGTATTGTCATCAATTGTGCTTTGCAGACCAAAGAAAAAGCGGCCTACCAACGCGAACAGACGGCCATTGAAGATGTCGCCCACCCCATGGTTAACCCCAGCGTACTGGACCGACTCCAGGCCGAAGAATTACTCGACCTCATACAGCAACTACCGGAGAACTTCCGGACCGTTTTCAACCTGTACGCCATCGAGGGGTACCGCCACGACGAAATTGCGGATATGCTAAACATCGCACCCGGAACCTCTCGTTCTCAATTGACCCGTGCCCGACAACGATTACAAGCCCTGATTTTGCAACGCGAAAAAGCGAATTATGTCAAACGAGTTGGATAACAAAATAGCGGACAAACTGCGCAGCTATCGCTCGCCCGTAGATGCCGAAGCCCTCTGGCAGGCCGTACAGCCGGAACAGCCTCAGCGCCCCAAGTGGATTTGGTGGTTCGGTTGGTTCGGCCTCTTGCTCCTGGTGGGCGGACTGGCCTGGTGGGTAGTACCATCCTCCGGCGAGGACACCACTTTAGACACTTCTACTGAGCACTCAACGGCAGTTGCGATACCCCAAGAGCAGGAAGTTGATCCAGTCCGCAACCCCAGCAGTACGTCCGCCGCTACGTCTACGAAAACGCCAGCAGGTGCGACCGTAGTACCGTCCCTAACACCGGAGTCCGAGCGTAGAAACACCGCTCCGGTAATAATAGCGGAGCAAACCACCGCGTCTAATACCGTATACGCAGCGTCGTCACCCGCTTCTGAAGCATTAGCTACTAAAACTGAGCTGGGTACGTCTTCCGAGCTGCTAACCGATGCACCCGCTACCGCTACCTACCCAGAAACGATAACCGCAATAACTGGCGCAGTGGCCACTTCCGAAAGTGGGGGAGTAGTGACCTCTTCCTTGCCTACCACCTTGGTTTCCAACCAAAGTAAAACCATCCGCAACCGTGAAGTAACGCACGCATTACCCAGCAAGCTATCACTGTTAGCTTACGCCAAAAATACGGACGTACCCGCTATCATCACCCCGGCTGAGCTGCCCACTACGCCCCGGAGACGTACCTCCGCCTGGTTTGCTGATCTCCGTGCGGTTTACCTACTTCCGCAACGCACATTGACGGGAGTCGACAGCTTAAACGGTGATTGGATAGCCGCCCGCGCAACGTCCGAGCAAACCCTGGAAGCCATCAGCCTTACGGGGACCGTAGGTTACCAATTCCGCAACGGTTGGTCCATCCGTACGGGGGTGGGGCGTACTCAACTCAACACTGTTTTCAACGATACGCAGATCAGTAGTACCGTGGACTCCGTTGAGGCACCAACGCAGCTCATTTTTGCCCCCAACGGAGCAGTTGATACCGTCTACGGTATGGTACCCATCACCACCACGGCAACCCGCGTGCGTCGTACGTATAACCAATTGACGCAGTGGGAGATTCCAGTATTGGTGGGCTACACACAAGGGAGGGGTAAGTGGCGCTGGGAACTCTCTACTGGACCGCGTTTCCAGGTGCAGCAGGAACGCCAAGGCACCATTTGGGCTGTTGATAATGAGTCGTTCGAAAACTGGGCCAACACCAACGGTTACCGTACCGACCTGAGCGTTAGTTGGCAAATCGGGGGGGACATCCTCTACAAATTACGCCCCAATTTAAGCGTAGGCTTAAATGCACAGGCCCGTTTCCAACTTAACGATTTAACAGCTGACGATGCTGATTTTCAGGAACGGTACCAGTTGTTTGGCGGCGGAATTTCGCTGCGCTACGGCTTTTAGTTAAGGCTTGAAAAGGCGCAAAGATTGACCGGTTCCGAAGGATTTTGATGAAAATCAAAATTTGTAGGAAAGAGAAACGAAAAAGGGAGAACCAAGTGTTCTCCCTTCTAATTGGTATGTTAATATAGATAGCCTCAAAGTTGGAGCTAAGTCCTTCCGAGTTGTAGCTACCGCCAAAACTCGTACTAACCGGGACAGCAGTCAGCTGCTCGGCCACTCAGCAAGATCTAGCTGTTGCCCTTGCGGTAATCCGCCAGGAACTTCTCTAGACCAATATCGGTCAGCGGGTGCTTCAGCATACCCAGGTAAGAGGGTAGGGGACAAGTCACCACATCCGCACCGGAAATGGCTGCATCGACGATGTGCTTAGAGTTGCGAATCGACGCCGCCAAAATTTCGGTTTCAAAACCCTGGATAGCATAAATCTCCGCAATCTGCTTGATGAGATCCATACCTTCCCAGTTCGTATCGTCTACTCGGCCAATGAACGGAGACACGTAGGTCGCGCCTGCTTTGGCCGCCAGGATGGCCTGTGCGCCACTGAAGACGAGCGTGCAGTTGGTAGCGATGCCATTTTCTGAGCACCAGCTCAACGCCTTTACGCCTTCCATAATCATCGGAATCTTCACGACGATATTATCGGCGACGTCAACGAGTTCTCTGGCCTCTTCGATCATGCCGTCAAAGTCCGTGGAAATGACCTCCGCACTAACGTCACCTTCGACGATTTCGCAGATGTCCGCGTAGTGTTTGAGGATGTTTTGCTTACCAGTAATCCCTTCTTTCGCCATGAGCGAGGGATTGGTCGTTACGCCGTCGAGGATGCCCAGTGCTTTGGCTTCCTTGATTTGGTCGATACTGGCAGTGTCGATGAAGAATTTCATGTATTTCGATGGATTTAGTTGGGGCGGGGAAAGAACAAGCGACTAAGATGAGCCAGTAAACTGGCTCACGCAGTGACCAGGTCAATAATAAAAAAGAAGGTGAGACAACACACCAACCGCTCAACCTCATACCCTTGCTGCGTTTCCGCCCTGGGGGATTAGAAGGAGCTGGCTCCGTGCCGCTCACCAGTGCGCAAAGGTAGGTAAAGGCGTGGAATGGTGCAAGGTGTAGGGATTAAAAATATCAAAACACGTGCTGCTTAGAGTGTAGTTCGGTCTTACTCGGAATGCAGTATCGTGAGGAGCTGGTCAATTTCGGATTCGGTATTGAAGACGTGTAAACAGATGCGCAAACGCTCCTCCCCAGCCGGAACCGTAGGGTAGCGGATAGGGAGGACTTGGAAACCAGCACTTTGTACCCGTTGAGCTAGGTGTACCACCGCTGAATTTCCGGGACACACTAGGGCCTGGATCGGCGTGGTGCTAGGCAGCAATTGTTCTTGAAGTTGGACCGGACACTGGTTTTGAAAATAAGTGATTAGTTGACGCAGGCGCAGGAGCGCAGTACCGGATTTGAGTTCCCGGTAGGCAGACTGAATACGGGCCAGGGTCGCGTCGGGTATCCCGGTTGAGTAGATGAAGGGCCGCGCGAAATTGATGAGGTAAGACCGCAAAGTAGCACTGCCCAGCACGATAGCTCCGTGACTGCCGATGGCTTTGCCGAAGGTATGCACCCGGGCAAATACGCGCTCGTTCAGTCCCGCAGCAACGACCCCTCCTTCCCCCCGTGGCCCCAACACACCCGTGCCGTGGGCTTCGTCGACGATGAGGTTGGCACCGAATTCCTCACAGCAATCCGCCATAGCCAGCAGTGGGGCCTGGTCGCCATCCATCGAGTAGACACTTTCAACGATGACGAATAACTGTCCCGCATTTTTGATCCGAGCGGCGGTCAACTTCTTCCTCAAATCAGCCAGATCGTTGTGGCCAAATCCCAGAGCGCGGGAACGCGTCAAGCGAATACCATCCCGCAGCGAAGCGTGCAGGAGCTGATCGTAGATAATGGTATCCTGTCGTTGGCAGAGTGCAGAAAGTAAGCCCAGATTAGCCGCATATCCAGAGCTGAAAATCAAGCCCGCCTCCGCCCGGTGGAAAGCCGCTATCTCCGCTTCAACGGCTTCGGCCAAAGCACTATTGCCACTAATGAGCCGCGAGCCAGTGGCTCCTTCACGCTGTGGACCTGACGCTGGAAAAGACATGCGTGCGTAACCCAAGTAATCGTTGGAGCAAAAGTCAACCAGACCTACCCGTGGAGTGGGGAGCTGAC
>JBCDIR010000093.1:0-7768 GCA_038748735.1 Bacteroidota bacterium
CCCCGCCGCATTGACGGTAATGTCAAACCCCGTCACGCTAGTGCTCCCCGTCAGCGCCGCCGGAGCGGTGATGGTCACGTCGTTAGTGACACTAGTAAAGCCGTCCGCATCCTGTACGGTCACGGTATAGGTACCTGGCCCTAGGTTGTTAAACGTAGGGCTGTTCTGCGGCGTCCCGTCGTTGAGGGCGTAGGTGAAGGGCATAGTACCTCCAGTTACGTTGGCCGTCAGGCTGGCGTCCGTGGCGTCGTGGCAGGAAAGGCCATTGTTGATGCTAGCGCTCGCGGCGAGCGTGTTGACCAGAACCGTAGCCGTAGCGGTAGTTGTACATCCCTGGCTGTCGGTAACGAGGAAGTCGTAAGTGCCGTTTGGTAGGTCAGTGAAAGTCGGTGATGTTTGTGACGTTCCGCCATTTATTTGGTAACTGTAAGTCGGGGTTCCTCCGCTCGCGTTGACGGTCACATCATCGTCGGTTACGGTGGCAGCTGCGTTGAGGCTACTAGGTTCTGTGATACTAAGATTGGTAGAGCTGACTACGTCGCCCAGTGCGTCTTCCACTTGAACGAGGTACGTCCCCGCCGTCAAGTTGTTGAATATATTGCTGCCTTGTGCAGTTTGGTTGTTCAGTTGGTAAGTATACGGAGATAAGCCGCCACTAACGCTTGCCGTGATGGCCGCGCTAGCGTCATTGGCACAGCTAATAGTTGCCGTTTGAGCAACGGTAACCATCATAGGAGCAACGGTGATTTCAATTTGAAACACATTATCCTCTAAAGTAACACCAGCCGCATTGCTCAGGTCAAATTCGAAATCATCTTGTAGCACCATTCCGCCACCGTGTACGTAGCTCAGGTTGCCGTTGTCAATATCGGCTTGTGTGAAGGTTCCGTTTACACCCAGTGTAATGCCGTTGAGTTGTAAAACACCTTCTTGCGGTAAGGTTTGAATGGTATACACTAGCTCTGCTGGCGTGCTGTTGGCGTCCGTGGCTTGCAGGTGCGTATTGGTGACAATTCGCTGGTCACTATGCGGTACCGATAATATACTGTTGACACTCAAAGCGGGTGGTGGACTTGGTACTTCGTAACAAATGGTAAGGCTCCATTCTTCTAGTATCCCCCCATCCTGATCGGCATTGTCATTTAATTCGAGGGTCCACGTGCCATTACTGCTGCTGCCTTGCAGCATATTTAAATCTCCAATAGGTTGAAAACTACCCGCAATCGCGTGCGGAGGTCCCGGGACTTGGTCACCCGTTGTGGAGTTATTGCAAGTGTTGTCAAAATCACTGGCCGTTTGTACCGCATTATTGCTAAAGTTTACCAATATATTATCCTGTGAACACCCAAAAGAACTATTAGGTACACCTGGTCGATCCAGCAAAGAAATAACAGAGCTTGTTGGGCTGAGTAGTGTTGCAGCTAGGTCCCCCACGTAGGTATGGGTGATGTCTAATCCGACCTGGACGAGGGCTATTTCATCGTCGTCGGGTACCGTAATATTATTCGTAATGGAAGGGGTGCCATTTTCACTGATCGTAGTAGAAAATTGCGAGCGGTAAGTAATGCAGGTAATGTTTTGGGTCGTAAATGACCAAGCAGAAGAAAACGCACTCGTTCCACAGCTATTGCTGGCCCGGACGCGCCAGTAGTAAGTCGTTAAGGCATCTCCGGCAAAAGTGGGTTGAAAAGCAGTGCTATTCGTGGTTCCCGTTTCTACCAGCGAAGTGAAGTTGCTGTTAGTAGCTATTTGTACCTCGTAGGTAGTCGCTCCGCTAGCATCTCCGGACCAAGTCAGTATCGGATTGGGAAGTTCGCTGTTGCTACCATTGCTAGGTGTAGCTAAGGCGGGCGCATTCGTTGGGCCAGGTAAAATGGTTAGCGTAACTGTTGCATTAGCGGTATTACCACCGCCACTACCCGTAACTTGTAGGTCGTAACTGCCAGCGACTGCACTACCGGTTTGAACGGTTAAAGTAGCGATTCCTCCGGGAGGGATTGTATTTTGTGAAAAAGAGAAACTAGCCCCACTGGGTAAGCCCTGTAATCCTAAGCTTACATTGATGCCAGAACCTGGACTAGACTGAACGGTATAATTAGCGCTTTGTCCCGTACAAATGGATTGATCGTCGGGACTTGCCACTAAGTTGAATCCACAGTCGTTTGCCCAGCGTCCGTCGATTACTAGCGTTCCCGTATTCGCCGGGTCTAGCCAGTCGCGCAAGCGAGCGCTGGCGTTGTTACCGGCATCCCAGGAAACGGCAATGGAGCCGTACCAGTCCGATAGGTTGTTACCACAAGCTGCCCCGCCCCCGTGTAGCTGTCCCACCACGCGTTCGTTTTGGTCAAAGAGCGGAGAACCAGACGAGCCGCCTTCGGTCGTACCCACATCCCAATCAATTACCCGAACGTGGGTGAAGTTACTCGTAGGGTTGCTGCCGCCGTAGGTGGTAAACTGCAAGGGATCATTTTCAAAGCTGATGCGTTTTTCGTCGGTGCTAGGGTGGTGTACCGCGATGGCACTACTGATGGGGGACGCCGTAGCATCCCAGCCCGCTAGGTAGGCGTTGGCCGTTGGTGAAATGGGGTCATCCAGTTCTACGAGCACAAAGTCGGAAGCTGACCGGGCCGCGCGGAAAATGGAACCGGTGTTGAAATCGTTGAGCTGACCGTCTCCGGCTCCACCACTCGCGGGAGAATTGGGTTGACGACAACTGCTATTTTGGTAATTCCAGTAGGTGACTAGAGAAGGGGCATTGCCACTGTTGATGCCACAATGGTCAGCCGTCATGAAAAAGGGCCGACAGTCTTCTTCCACATTATTAACCAGAAAACCCGTACAAAACGTACCACCGCCAGTCGAGATGACGGCCACGGACTGAATGATGTCACGGTGAGCATCAACAATTCCCCAGCCGTCCGCCGCGCCACAGATGACGTCGAGGTTACACGAACCGGAGATTAAGGCGCTAAAGTCCTCGAAAGCGTGATTGACGTAGGCTAGTTTCAGTCGTAGGTCGTCTTTGGCTGCTCTGGGTAGACGTACCTCAACCACTAGTTCGTCCGTTTCCAGTAATGGCGTCCAAAGTTGTTCGTGGTCTTCGTTATCCGCCGGGGTAAACGGTCCGCGAACGGTGCGATAATCGGCAGCGTACAAGACCAGTTGCCCACCAGTAGGCATGAAATATTCACTAAAACCGAGGTTGATAGAGTGAGCGGTGGGGGAAGGAATACGGAGGCGCACTACGGCCCAATTGTCCGTGTATTCCCACTGTCCGTGCTGCGTTACATCGACGTCTACGGCTAAGTTCACCGCGTAGCGGGGGGCGATACCCGGACCACGACGCGCTAGTTCTTCCGTCAGCAGTGCGTCGTTGTCTTGCGCCGGCAGCGTGAGCGCCGGAACGCGATCAAGCGGTTGTAGCCCTGGTGTTAGCCGGTCATCTTTTTGTGCAAAAACAAACTGTCCAAACAATAGACAAATAAGTAGTAATTGGATGCGTTGCATATTCCTAATTTTCCGTGAATAGTGGGTATTACAGGACGGGGAGAAAGCTAAGGTTTCGCTGCTGAGCAGTCGTTCGTTTGTGTGCTACCTAATAGTGTTTGCCCAATGAGGTTGTCAAGGTATTGCAAAAATAGGACCCCAACTCAATTTACCACATCTTTTGACGGATAGGGGGCAAAATTCCGATCATTAATGTCCCGGGAACAAGGATAATAAGCCTTCTTCGCTCGCCGCACAGATGCCGTGCTCCGTAATCAATCCCGTTACCAAGCGGGCTGGCGTGACGTCGAACCCATAGTTCAAGCCAGGGCTTTCCGGGGGCGTGAGACGTACGTGTAGTGCTTCGCCCTGTTCCGTAGCACCGTAGATGTGAGTTACCTCCCGACCATCCCGTTGCTCAATAGGAATCTCGGTCAAACCATTGCGGACGGTCCAGTCGATGGTGCTAGTGGGTAAGCAAACGTAGAAGGGGACGCCATTGTCTTGCGCAGCGAGTGCTTTGAGGTACGTGCCGATCTTGTTAGCAACGTCTCCCTGGCGCGTCGTACGGTCCGTCCCCACGAAAGCAATATCTACCAAGCCATGCTGCATCAAGTGACCGCCGAGGTTATCGACGATGACGGTATGGGGTATACCGGCCTGGGCGAGTTCGTAAGCCGTCAAGCGAGCGCCCTGATTGCGCGGGCGCGTTTCGTCTACCCATACGTGTACGTTTAGGCCGCGTTCGTGCGCTAGATAGATCGGGGCCGTAGCCGTTCCGTAGGCGACGCAGGCCAGCGCACCTGCGTTACAGTGGGTGAGAATATTAATCGGTTCTTTGGCTGGTTTTTGTTGGGCAATCGTTTCCAGTAAGGGTAGACCGTGTTCCCCAATGGCTTTGCACTGAGCAGCGCTCTGAGTACAAAACGCTTCGGCTGCTTGACGCGAAATGGTGACGTAAGTATCTGGCGTTCCTTGCCGAATGGCTGCTACGGAGGCATCGAGCGCCGTCTGTAAATCTACCGCCGTAGGCCGGGTATGATAAAGAAGTTGGTAGTTTTTTTCGAGATAATCAGACAGAGGGGAACCGTCGTAGGCTAGCATCGCCAAGTACATCCCCCAGGCCGCCGTAGCCCCGATGAGTGGTGCCCCCCGTACGTGCATTTCCTGGATGGCTCGTGCGGCATCGGTGGCGGTACGGAGTGTTGCTTCCCGAAACTCGTGCGGCAACCAACGCTGGTCGATGATGCGAACCACATTAGGGTTGGTAGGGGAGAGGTAGATCGTTTGCATAAAGACGGATATTTAGAAGCGCACAAAAATATCGCCCTTTTTGTATGAGACCTGGTAAATAATTATGATTAAATAAAAAAAGCCAAGCGGAAAGCTTGGCTAAGATGCGGTGACGGCGGGATTCGAACCCGCGGTACCCCGTTAAGAGTACGTCAGTTTAGCAAACTGGTGGTTTCAGCCACTCACCCACGTCACCGTAGGTACTAAAAAGTGTCGGGGTGGCAGGATTCGAACCTGCGGCCCCCTGCTCCCAAAGCAGGTGCGCTAACCGGACTGCGCTACACCCCGAATTGTTGAGGAGAAGCAATGCGAAAAATTGTTAAGAATTTCTCGTACAACTTACCTAAAAACAATCTAAAAGCCCCTCCTTTCTAGGGCGGTGCAAATATATGCCAATAGTTTTTAACTGGCAATTATGCTTGTATAAAAAATACATCTTTTTTCGATTTTTAGTTCCCCATTGGACAAAGATATTGATTGTCAAATACTTAAATTCGTAGTTTTTCACGACTTTTGAGCTAATCATTCTTTACGCATCGTGTATAGACGTCTCGCTTTTGGAGTTCTGGGGGTAGGCTTACTGTTTTGCTTGCCACAAAAGGTACAAGCTACGCATATCGTCGGTGGCGAAATGGGCTATACCTGTCTGGGCGATAATCGCTACGAAATACGGTTGACGATCTACCGGGACTGCTTTTTCGGTAATCCCGATGCGTATTTTGATGATCCGGCTTCCATTGGCGTTTTTGATGTAAATAACCAACTCCTTCAGGACATCCGGGTAGATTTGATGGCGGATGACACCCTCTCGCCGGTATTGACGAACGAGTGCCTCGTTATTCCTCCAGACGTTTGTGTACATACCACTACTTACCGTACGACGGTGGAGCTGCTACCCCGGCCCGGCGGTTACCAATTGGCCTACCAGCGCTGTTGTCGTAACCAGACCATCAATAACATCATTGACCCGCTGGCGACGGGGGCTACTTACGGGGTAGTGATTTCGGAACGTGCTTTGGAAGAGTGTAATTCTAGCGCCGAGTTTCTTCAGTGGCCACCGCTCTACATCTGTGCTGACGAACCTATCTTCTTTGATCAATCGGCCACGGATGTGGATGGAGATAGTATCGTATACCGTTTGTGTACGCCTCTACAAGGGGCCGACCCGACCAACCCGCGTCCGCAGCCTCCTAATCCGCCGCCTTACCAAGAGGTGGTCTGGAACGACCCGCCTTACAACGAAGACAATATGCTCAATGGCTTTAGCGGCGATCCGGTCTTGGCCATTGATCCCGTAACGGGTCTGCTGACGGGTACGCCCAATACCGTCGGGCAGTTTGTGGTCGGTATATGCGCAGAGGAGTACCGCAACGGCGAGCTTATTTCCACCACTCGCCGCGATTTTCAGTACAACGTAGGTGTTTGTGGAGTCATCACCTCCGCCTTTTTCGCTCCCGAGGTACAGTGCGATGGACTAGAAGTCAGTATTGTCAACCAGAGTGAAGGAACGGAAAACTTTGCGTGGTTATTCGGTGATCCCGCCGCACCGCTGGGGATGTCCGTAGAGGTCAATCCGAGTTTTACTTTTCCTGACTTTGGTACCTATCCAATCACCCTGATTGCGGCACCGGGCAGTGCTTGTGCCGATACTTTTCAGCAAAATATAGCATTGTATCCGCTCAGCTTGCAGCCCGCTTTCAGTTTGGATACTTTAGTCTGTGGCGATAGCCTCGTTTTGCAACTCAACGATCTTTCTACGGATACCCTGTCCGAAATTACGTCTTGGCAATGGACCCTCAACGGGGAAGTGATCAGTGAAGAACCCGTACCGCCACCCGTAGTGCTGACGGAGTCAGGAGTGGCCAATTTAGGGCTAACGCTCACCGCCGAGAACGGTTGCGAAAATCGAACCTTCACCCTATTGGAGGAAGTGACGTTTATCCAAATCGACTTACCCGCAGATACCTTGCTGGTTTGTCCGGGAGAACCGACGGAACTGAACCCCGATTTCAATCCTGATTATACCTATCTATGGAGTCCAGCGGTAGGTTTGGATAGCTCCACTAGCGGGAATCCAACGGCAATGCCGGCGGCTACGACTACCTATACCGTCACGGTCCGCGACCCCGCAACGGACTGCGTGAGTGAACGATCAATTACGGTCGAATTGAGTCCACCCCTAACGGTCGAGTTAACCCCCGATACGGTCACCTGCGCGGAACAGACTCTGCTGACGGCGAATAGTCCAACGGCGGTGCGTTATATCTGGTCGGACCTGGCGGACTTTACTTCCTTGTTATCGGATACCTCCTTGGTTACGGTTGCTCCGCTGGGGGCGCAGACGTACTATTTGCAACTCACGGACGCAGCGGGTTGTGTGCGCGTTGATTCGGTGTTGGTCAACAGCATAGCGGTTAATACACAACTGGCGGCAGATACGGCGCTTTGCTTAGGCGAAAGCCTACAATTGAGCGTAGAAAATTTGGATCCTAATGACGATTTAAACTATCAATGGTATAATAATGAAGGGATTATTGTGGGCGCCATTGCCGCTGAACTAACGATAACGCCGATGGAAGTTGGTAACGAGTGGTACAGCGTATTTTTGGGTAACCAAGCGAGTTGTACCCGGGTAGACAGCATCCTAGTGAGTACAATTGATACGACGGATTTGGCCACTACGGTTAGCTGGCAACAGTGCAGTAATGGCCGCGTTGATTTTAGTTCTACGAGTTCGTTTGCGAGTGTTTTACAGTGGAATTTTGGCGACCCCAACGTACCCGACGCCCAGGCAATAGGAGCCATGGTTAGCCACGTCTACGATACCCCCGGTTTCTACAACGTGACCGTGAGTTTGCCTGACTATTTGCCGTGTACAACGAGCTTTACGGTTCCTGTCGAAGTATCGGAACTGGGCAGCGTACAACCCGATTTTTCGTGGGCGTATACCAGTTGCGATTCGGTAGCGGTGATTCTTTTTACGGACGAA
>JBCDIR010000094.1:0-7764 GCA_038748735.1 Bacteroidota bacterium
AAAATAGTCGGCAGCTTGGTGTTTCTAGTGTTTGCCGCCCTAACCTTTAACAGTTGCGAGGAAGACTACACCAATCCTGGTGCGGTTACGGAAGACCAAGTCCTCAACAGCCCCGACGGGCTGATTGCACTGGGGGTCGGCGTTCAGCGTCGGTACTCAGTTGGTCGCCAGAGTCCGGCTTACACTCGCCCAACGGCGGCGGGCTTTACTACCCAGAGCTTGCGTCTCATCAACCCAGGTAACGTTTCTGAAAACGATGTCTCTTTGGGCTACGATGAACTGGATGCTGATAATGCAATCGTCAATAACCTGTGGTCACAATCGCTTATTATTCGTGACGAAGCCCAATCGGTACTTGACAACCTAGACATCATTCCAACGGCGAGTACCGCCGCAGGTCTCCAGGCTTACGTTTCTATTTTCTATGCCTTAGCAAATGAAACGCTTTATCTGTTCTTTGAACAAGCACCTACGGAAACCGCACAGGATGCAGCATTTAAAGATCGTACCGCTCTGTTGTCAGACAATGTAACTGTCCTTCAAGCCGCAGCTGCTGCTTTGGCCAGTAATGCACCTTCTGGTGAGTTTCTCGGTCGTATCCCTGGTGCCATTGATCTAGGCAATACGGTACAGGCCTTGCTCGCGCGTAACCACTTGCTACTAGCAGACTATCCGGCAGCGATCAGCGCGGCGGACGCAGTGGATCGTTCGGCTACGTCTTTGCTTCAGTACGATGATATAACGCCGAATCCGATTGCCTTCGTGTCCATCCTGACGAACAACGTCTACCAACCATTAGACTTGACGTTAGGGCTACCCGCCGATTTACAACCCCAAGGTAACGATCAGCGTCTACCGTTCTACTTCGAGGATTTAATGCCCGATATGCAGGACTTCCGTGCCGCTGGTTTTTACAACGCTAATGGTGCGGCCATTCCGATCTACTGGCCCGGTGAAATGGACCTGATCATTGCCGAGGCGAACGCCCGCAATAATCAGATTCCAGCCGCTATTGACGCCCTCAATGAGGTACTGACCAAGCTACCCGGCGACGACCCCCTAGGTGTTGGTGCAGCTTTAGATCCGTATTCCGGTGCGCAAACGCAGGACGCGGTCCTAGACGCCATTTACACCAACCGTGCGCTAGAAATGATGTTTTCCGGCTTCCGCTTAGAAGACAGCCGTCGCTTCAACCGCCCCGGACCACTGGATGCGAACCCAGAGCGTAACCGGAATTTCTATCCCTATCCGAACTCGGAACGGGACAGTAATCCGAACACGCCACCGAATCCTGACATTTAGTTTATAAGTACCTAATTGAATTAGGTCAATAGACTTGTGCTGCGGGGCCTGAATGAGCGAGAGGGCAGCGAATTTTATTCTGAATAAGGCAAAAAACGTAGGCGATGCCTTAGCATCAGCGAGGCTTTTTAACGAAATGCAGGATAAAATCTCGCCACTCGTAGCCATTTGAGGGTTTGCAGAACAAGTCTAATAATCATAACCAGGAGTTAGCCCGGCTTCCTACTATTCTTAGTGTGGAAGTCGGGCTTTCCATCACCCCAAAAGTCCAATACCATGAGTACATTGGCCGTTAATCAAAAATCTTTTCGTTTTTTAGTGGAGTCTGATCCGCGCAAGCACGAGCGTATTTCCACGCGTGTATTTGATGATTCCGTGAAGGGAAGTCGGCACGTAGCTCGGCAGATTGCGAATCGTATTCAGGCGAACGAAGGTAGCGACCGACCAACGGTGCTGGGTTTGGCCACGGGGTCTAGCCCCACCAAAATTTACGATTTTCTAGTCCAATTCCACCGGGAGGAAGGGCTCAGTTTTGCCAATGTTGTCACTTTTAATTTAGATGAGTATTACCCTATGGAGCCGACCGCTCGTCAGAGTTACGTCCGCTTCATGCACGAACACCTTTTTGACCATATTGACATTCCTGCGGAAAACATTCACATACCAGACGGCACCCTAGAACCCGATGACATCAAGGCGTATTGCCAAAATTACGAAGCAAAAATCAAGCAGTACGGAGGCTTAGACATCCAGCTACTGGGTATCGGACGTACGGGCCACGTGGGCTTCAACGAACCCGGTTCCAGTGCGGATAGTAAGACGCGCCCCATTCGCCTGGACAAAATTACTCGCCTGGATGCGGCCAGCGATTTTTACGGCGAAGAATACGTGCCACCACTGGCCATTACAATGGGCGTAAGCACGATTTTAAACGCCCGCCAAATCTACCTCGTCGCCTGGGGAGAAGGCAAAGCCCCCATCATCCGCCGTACGGTCGAAGGGGACATCTCGGACAGCGTACCCGCTACGTTCTTACAGGGGCACCCCCAGTGTGAGTTCATCCTGGACGAAGCGGCCGCCAGTAGCCTGACGCGTTACGTGACGCCCTGGTTGGTCCAGGAATGCGACTGGAACCCACAACTCATCCGCAGTGCCTGTGTATGGCTATCCGGACGAGTTGGTAAGGCTATTCTTAAGTTGACCAACGAAGATTACAACGAAAATGGCTTGGGCACTCTCGTGGCCGAATACGGTTCGGCGGAAGACATCAATCTGATTGTCTTCAACCAATTGCAACGCACCATCACCGGCTGGCCCGGTGGAAAGCCCAAAGTAGACGACAGCAAGCGTCCCGAGCGTAACAATCCCTTCCCGAAGCGCAGTATCATCTTCAGCCCCCACCCCGACGATGATGTCATTTCGATGGGCGGTACTTTTCTGCGCCTAGTCGACCAGGGGCACGAAGTACACGTGGCTTACCAAACGTCGGGCAACATCGCCGTTTTTGACGACGAAGTCCTCCGTTACCTCGACTTTGCGGAAGCAGCCGTACAAGAAGACACCGAAGTACGCAAGCGCCTCCAACAGCTACACCAAGATATCCGTAAGGAGATCAAAAACAAGAAAACGGGCGACATTGACTCGCCGACCATGCAGCGCTTCAAAGCCGTTATCCGCCGTGGAGAAGCCCTGGCGGGTTGCCGCTACTGTGGTCTGGACGAGTCCAACGCGCACTTCCTGGATATGCCGTTTTACGAAACGGGTACCATCAAGAAAAATCCCCTCGGCGAAGAAGACATCCAAATCATTTACGATTTACTCCAAAAAATCAAACCCCACCAAATCTTCGCTGCGGGTGATCTTTCGGACCCCCACGGTACCCACCGCGTATGCCTTGACGCCATCTTCCGGGCGGTCCACCGCCTCCGGGACGAAAAAGCCAAATGGCTCAAAGACACTTACGTTTGGCTCTACCGGGGCGCTTGGCAAGAGTGGGACATTTCGGATATCGACATGGCCATCCCCATCGGTCCCCGCGACGTGATGCGCAAGCGGAAGGCGATCTTCCAGCACCAGTCACAGAAGGATACCGCCATGTTCCCCGGTACGGACGAGCGGGAGTTCTGGCAACGTGCTGAAGACCGCAATCGTGACACGGCCAATCGCTACAACAACCTCGGTCTGGCGGAATACGAGGCGATGGAAGCCTTCAAGCGCTGGGAGTTTTGATTCCGCTCGGATTGACATCGGATGGTGCTAGATGATTAATTAGGTGCGACTTCGCCGAAGTTGATACACATCTTATCCATCTTAGTCAACAGATATGTGACCTCTCTAGTGCCGCAAATTGAAAATTGATAAAGAAGTCTTCTGTGAGCTTTTCGCGGCTCAGTCCTTTTGGCTTGATCCAAAAGGACCAACCTGCCTTCCTGCGGTCAGCAGGCAGGAAAATCAAGGCTTTAACACTGGCTTAACGCTCCATTGACTGGAAAAACCTAAAATGATTAAACTCGCTTTAACGTCCTTCACAACGCTAATCCTCTGAGATAACTTTGCCTTTTGGTCTATTCTGATTATGGGTAAAGCTCAAACAGTAATCATTTCTTAACGGTTTTTGCTGCGCCAACTCCACTACCATCGTTAAGGCCAATCCACCACAGCGGTATCAGACGTAATGCTGAGAGGTATGTTAAAAAATATTGATTTTCTAGTTGCCTACCTACCGAGGTCAAATTCATTAAGAGCGTACTTCAAGAGCAAACAGGCTAGCGAGAGCAACGCCGACGACCTCGGAGAGGTCGCACCGCTGTAGCAGCTCGAAACAGCAATCGTACCGACCTCGGAGAGGTCGCACCTTCGTAAAAACTTCACAGAAAGCCGATCTAGCAAGAGAAGGTTCACCTCAAAAACAAAGCAATTTTCCTACCTTCGTCGCTAACCATACTTAGTAGTACATGCTCGACATTTCCGTCGTCATTCCTTCGTACAACCAGCCCGCTACGATTCGACAGTGCCTAGCATCCGTCCTAGCGCAGGATTTTACGGGTAGCTACGAGGTGATTATTGTAGACAGTTCCAGTACGGAATACCGCAGCGCCATCGCGGAAGTAGCTGCTGCGGACGAGCGGGTGCGTCTCATTCAGCTAGCGCAACAGACCTTCCCCGGTCCGGCGCGTAACGTGGGTATCAAGGCGGCACAAAGTGAGCGAATCGCCCTCATAGACAGTGACTGTGTGGCGCACGTTTCTTGGCTGAGTAGTATTGTCAAACAGATGGAATCCGGTATCATTTTGACGGGCGTCATCGAAAACGGTACGCCGCAGAGCGTCTACGGCACCTGTTCTTTTCTGGTGGAGTTCAACCACTTTCTAGCGCCCAAGCAGCCCAGGCAAGCCATCCACGCGGCGGCGACCTGTAACTTCGCTTGCCACAAAACAGTTTTTGAGGAAGTCGGCTACTTCACCGATGATCGAGCGTTCGAGGATATGTTGTTTTGTAATAAATACAAATCCATTGGTGGGACCGTCTATCAGTTTCGCAACATCAAAATCAAGCACGTCAATAAAACGGAACTAGCACCGATCATTCGGAACCAAAAAATGTTGGGCTTCTATTCGGCCAAAGTTCGGCGGGCGAATGGTCTACCCCCTCAACTCGTTTTCCGACTACCCCTACTCACTTTTGGCTTGCTAGCGTTTCGTTACGTCAGTATCTTTTCCCGGGGAGTACGTAGTAAGTACTTCGGGCGTTTTTTGTGGTATACGCCGGTCGTGCTGTGGCTACTCCTCCACTGGAGTATCGGTTTCTACCGGGGCGCACAAGAAACGTGATGCTACTTTCCCGGAAAGGGTCCCTGCAAAAAATCCATCAGCAACTGACGACGACGAACGCTAACGGGTACCTTACTTTCGTTGGTGAGTAGGAGGTAGCCCCCATCCGTCTTGATGAATGCTTTGATCGCGCTAGGATTCACTACATGCGACTGGTGAACCCGCAGGAATTGGTGCGCATCGAGCAGTTCCGCAAAATTTTTCAGCGTTTTACCCACCACGATGCGTTTATTACCCACTAGGTGGAAAGTAGTATAATTGCTCTCCGCTTCCAAGCGCAGTATATCAGCAATTTCCACCAATTGAATCCGATCCTGCGCGTGTACGGCGATGCGCGTGGGCAACTGGTCCGTATGGCGGTACATCGACTGTAATAACTGGTGTTGTTCTGACGGTGTCCTGGTTGTCTTCCGTATGCGTTCAACCGCCGCCCGTAGTAATTCCGCGTCAATGGGTTTGAGCAAGTAGTCAATAGCAGCGTAGCGAAAAGCACGAATCGCTTGGTCGTCTAGTCCCGTCGTAAAAATCACGTTCTTGACCTGGTCTCCCAGAATATCCAGTAGGTCAAAACCCGTTCCGTCGGGCAGCTCAATATCCAGAAACAGGAGGTCGGGTCGCTGCTCGCGCCACAGCTTCGCGCCTTGCACCACCGTACTGGCGGTCCCTACGACTTGGATATTTGGGCAGTGCTGCTGAATTAAATTGCGCAAATGCTGTTCGGCAGCTACTTGATCTTCGATGATGATGGCGTTCCACATGCTCCAAAGATAGAGGGTACGGGTGAACCTTTTTGGCTTTTTTTCGTAAACTGCACCGTATACATCCCATGACCGACCCTCGCAAAATGTCTTTTACGCTTCCATTTACTGCTATCCGTATCCGGCCGCTGGTTTTGTTGCTCGTACTCTTTGTCAGTGTCGTGCTGGGAGGAGTTACGGCTACTTGGTGGATAGGAGGACTGTGGTTTCTTGGGCATTTGCTCATCCTGGTCGGTATTCAGACGCTAGACCAAGCGCTGGAACGTTCTTTTCCACCCCTTGGCTTGGCAGGTTTGCTAGCGCTACCCTTAGCCACGTGGTTGTTATTGCTAGGAAAAATCGTCACCCCCCTTTATCAGTGGCGGGGGTTTTTGCACTTAGACGATGTGCCGCTGGGCGCGTGGCTCCACTTAGTCGCTTTGCTACCGCTCCTCTTGGGTAGCTGGATCGTTAGCTTACGACTTATTCAGCATTTACAGCGGCGGGTACACCGTCGTGGTCAGCGTATACTTTGGTTATTCGGGGCCACGGGGGTGGGCGTGCTGTGGTGCCTGCTTTGGCAACATCCGGAGACCAGTTTGACCCTGGGCATCAGCTTAGCCGTCTTACTCGTCAGTGCGGATATTTATTTAGAAACCAACCGCACCAGCCTCACGTGGTTGCTGGTGTGGTTGTTGTTGCTGGGACTCATTACGGCTACGCTAGTCGTACGGCAGAGTCAGCGCATCGACTTGGTGCAACACCAATTCATTAGCCAGGACATAGCCAGACTAGGCACACCGGATACCACCCGCCGCTACCACCTCCGCTTTCAGTGGGATACGCTCTCTAACTCCACGGCACAACAACGACTCCCAGCCGCTTTGCTAAGCCTCGAACCGGGGCAGGGAAAGCAAGTCCGCAAGCAGGGCCGGGCCGACTGGGTTTGGCACCGGACGGACGGGCAAGGTTTCATCCTAGTGGGGCGTGCCACGGGCGGTATGCGCCTACCGCTGGCCATTACTTCGCTGTTTTTTGTCGTGGCTTTATTTTACGTATTGCTGCTGCGGGTCGGTAGCTGGGCGTTCGGGTTACCCTACCAGCGTTGGGCCTTGCCGCTCTTCGGGCCCAGTTCGTTGCGAGTACGTATACAGTTGGCCTTTTTCGGTATCCTACTCGTAGCATTTTTACTGGTGGCGTGGTTTACCATTTACTTTTTCCGGGCCGAATCGGAATTTTACAATGATTGGTTGGAGCAATTGCTCAGCCTCTACGTTTTCCTGCTGGTCATTGCGGGTACCTTGGGCATTCTACTAGCCAACAGCATCACCGAACCCATTGTCCGTATCGGGCAGCGCCTGGGGGGAACGCGTTTGCGCGATAATGAACCCATCAGTTGGCCCCGGCAGGATGAAATTGGACGTTTGGTCAACAATTACAACCAAATGATCCGGGAGCTGGAAACCAGCGCCACGCAACTGGCTCAACGCGAACGGGAGGGGGCCTGGCGCGAAATGGCCAAGCAAGTGGCCCACGAGATCAAGAACCCACTTACCCCCATGAAGCTGCAACTCCAACAACTCTTACGCTTAGAAAAAGAGGACCCGGAGCGCGCCCGGCAGTGGAGTCAAATGGTAGCACAACGCATGATTGAGCAGATTGATGGACTGGCGCTTATCGCAACGGAATTCAGCCACTTTGCCCGCTTACCAGAGGCCAAAGCAACGACCTTCGAACTCGGAGATTTGTTGCAATCCGCCTGTGATTTACACCAAACTAACGGCAGCCATACTAGTGTTCAGTTTAATAGACAAACACCAGAAAGTACCGTCCTAGCCGACCGCGACCAACTGTTGCGAGTAGCCAATAATTTGATTAAAAACGCCATTCAAGCT
>JBCDIR010000095.1:0-7731 GCA_038748735.1 Bacteroidota bacterium
GAAAACTATACTTTTTTCTTATCTACATCGTACTCACTACTAGAACACACAGACGAAGTTTTCCTTTTAGACGCTACACAACTTAGCTAGACATTTGTTCCCATCCATCGCCGGATGTTAACCCTTTTCAGACGCGAAAAAACTTAAACGGCTCGTAGTACACTGTACTACGTAATGGTACATTATTTAGCGTAGTGGCTTTGGTTACTACACCTGGGGAGCTATCAACTGATCCCAAGCGGTTGATGGTTAAAATTTCCGATTTATGACAGTCATATCCTTATGGAAAAGAGATCGTCAACTAGTGCAGCTTAATAACTATTTTACACTAGTTTTCAGTTTGTTCATTAGCCTTCCAACCTTTTTAGTGGCCCAGTCTCCCTCCTGGAGTTGTGCGGGTCACCTCAACGTCACGCTGGACCAACAGTGTAGTCGGACCATTACCCCCGGTATGTTGTTGTACGGTGATGATTTCACTAATCTTGACGTTAAGATCAGCATTAATAATGCCACTACGAACCAGATCAATGGTTGCGGTACGCATACCTATGCCCTAGAAATAACCGAAAACGATGAAGTCATCTTTTCGTGCTGGGGTACCATCCTTGCCGAAGACCAAACCGCTCCATCGCTAATCTGTCCGCCCAATACTGCTGAGGCTACCCTCATTGAGGACATGCAAGTATTCCAAGGTGAATTAAGTGCAACGGATGAAGTATTTCAGCCCGCAGAGACCAGTTGCTTTCCCGAAACTTCTCCTCCTTGGGTGACGGGAGACTATTATTATGATAGTCACAGTTTTCAGGTTAGCTCCGTGGATATTTTTACGTTCATTGGTACGGCTAATTTTGACGGTATGTTAGCGCTCTACAACGGTGATTTCAACCCTGCGGAACCTTGTCAGAACTTACTGGCCATTGCCGATCAAACCTACCAAGGGTCAGCGGACGATTTTGATCCCATTATGCCCGTCATTTCCCCCTCTTTTCGGATACATCTGGGTCTCAGCCCTAACTTCAATTACACGCTGGTTTTCACGAGTCGAACGCCACTAGTGGAGGGTGAACACGCGATTGCTATTTTGTCGGACAACAACGGACGGGTGCTCAATTTAAGCAAGTCGCAGATATTGGTAGCTAAAGAACTGGTTTGCCTAGACGTGGACGAAATTTACCTGAATACACCGCAAGAATACGCAACTGACGCAGCGGGCGAACTCATTTTGGACTACAGTGACCCTTTCCGAATCAGTGAGGCCCTCCGCTCCGGCTTGCGCTACACGGGCTTCCCTACGATACAGGACAATTGTAGTGCAATGATCGTCCGGGTGCATGACCAGCTAGTCGAATCCGGGGACTGTGGCGAGTGGACCATCACCCGAACTTTTGAGGTGCGAGACCGCTACCAGAGCAACTGTACAGATCCGGTGTTGACGTCCGTTTGTAGTCAAATCATTACTATCCGGAAACCGACCATTGCAGACATTGTCTTCCCGCCTTTTACGACTACCCTCGAATGCGACGAAGTTTTTGCTACCGACGGGGCAATGGGTGGTCCTGAAGACAATCCAGCGCCGGCGGCAACGGGCTTTCCCTATTTGGCAACGGCCACAAAGTTTTACGATTTAAACAGCGCCGTTTGTGCGCTCGGGGCAAGCTATTCTGACGAGCCGCGCGCCATTGAATGTCCGGGTACTTACGGCTTTCGGCGGCAGTGGAACTTCGTAGATTGGTGTAACCCAACTGACAACCTTCAATTTGATCAGTACATACGGGTGGGAGATTTCACGGGGCCGACGATTACCCTCGCGTATCCAAATGTGACGGGAAGTGATGTTCCTGAAGATCGCTTTCGTTTCAGTACGGCTCCCAATGACTGTGTAGCTTACGTTCCTATCCCCACACCACAGGTGAATGATGGGAACGCTTGTTCGGGTGTGGCAGAAGTCGTAGTAGAAGTTCAGGACGCGGATGGCGACTTTTTAGCACTAGCCGCACCAGGTGAGGTGGTCGTTTTCACGTTAGGAGATTATGAATTGAACTACTGTGCGCAGGACAGTTGCGGCAACGAAAATTGTAGCCGCTTTGCCCTCCGGGTCGAGGACTGGATTGCGCCCACGGCCAGTTGTAATGACGCACTCACCATCAGTATCGGCGGAGAAGGTTACGCTAGTATCAGTGCTACTGATCTCGACGAAGGTTCTAACGATAACTGTAGCGAAGTGACTACCGCCATTCGGCGTTCTGCTACGGACCCCTGGTCGGAAACCGTCTCCTTCAGTTGCCAGGATTTGGGTGATAGCATTGAGGTACACCTACAAGTAGTCGATCAAGCGGGTAATGAGAGTACCTGCTGGTTGAGCATTTTAGCCGAGGATAAAATCCGCCCGATCTGTTCGGCACCGGAAGATCTGACGATTCGTTGCACTGAACTAGCAACGATTTTTCCTGGCGACGTAGGTACGGCTTACTTATCAGACTTTGCAACTACCTCCATTCTGATGATGCAATTGTTCGGAACGCCCACGGGAACGGACAACTGTAATGTGGATACGCTGGTGGAGTATAACCCCATGATTCAACTCAACGACTGTGGCTGGGGGAGTATTACTCGTCGCTTTGCCGCTTGGCAAGTCCATCCGGCGGGGGATGCGAACCAGAACGACACCATTGACGCAGACGAAGTCTGGACGTCGGATAATACTTGCCAGCAAGTGATTACCATCAGTGAATATCACGAGTTTAAAATTGATTTTCCGGAGGATATTTCGTCGGATTGTACAGCAGAAGCAGCAGCAGAAATAGCCGTCGAAGCAACGGGTTGCGACGTACTGGTCATCAACCAAAGTGAACCCATCGTATTCGCTACGGGCAGTGAAGTTTGTCAACAAATCAGTATGGATTACGACGTCATCAACTGGTGTTTGTGGGACGGTGAAAGCGAAGGTGCCGTCATCCGGCGTCGTACGGAAGCAGATGGTTTTCCTCTGGCCGAGCAAATCGGCGTGGAGGGCAACGAGCGGCCCGTCTTACACTTCAACTCCGCCACGGGTGCGCGCCTGGACCGCAACCATACGGACCGGGCCGGAGACTCTAACCTACCCGATCAGGACGAAAATGACGCGGAGGGCGAGGCTTACGTCGGTGATCTACACTTAGGGCGTTACCGCTACACACAACACATCCGGGTCGTAGATACTACTGCACCCACTATCATTCCTAACGAGACGGCCCACACCAATTCAGTTTGTGGTCCCCTGCCCGATTGGCACTACGCAATTGATCCACTGGAATGTAGCGCGCTGGTTCAGCTTTCTTTCACCGTAGCGGACCCCTGCCTGCTATCCATCGCCCGACCTGCGGAGGACGTCGACCTCGTGCGTGCGGAGTTGGACCTGGCCGCTTTTGATGCTAACGGTGATGGTACGATTAACGGAAACGAATTCGTTACGGACGAAGATATTACTGCGCAGTTTACGGAACTAAACGGGCAGTACGAACTAAGTATTGAGTTACCCTTTATACCTGCTTCGACCACCCAACTCCTGCACACTATCCGAGTGGTAGTGGAGGACGCTTGTGGCAACCGCAGCAGCTCCTACTTCCCTATTCAACTTATTGACTGTCAAGCTCCTGCCCCAATTTGCATCCATGATCTGAGCACACAGCTTTCCCTCAACAGCGAGGCGGGTTGTAGCGTTGCGATCTGGGCTAGCGATTTTGTCGCTTCCCCCGTCTACGATTGTAACGGACAAGGCCCTGAAACAGACGCCGATGGCTTGTTCGCTATTACCGAATACGCCATCTACCGCACGGAAGATATACTGGCAGCGGGCGATGAATTTATTCCCAATCCGGAAGATACGGGCCTAGTACTCACAGAAGAAGACGATGCGTTTGTCCCGATTCGTATTTACACTTTCGACGCACTCGGTAACTATAACTTCTGCGAAACGCAGCTGAACCTGCTGCGTGGAAGCTGTCCCTACGGTGCTGGCTCGCTCAGTGGTACTATATTGACTAACGATGGACAGGCAGTCTCCAACGTAACCGTCAATCTTTCGGGTAATGAGGTGCAGACAGCAACTACGGCAATGGACGGCACCTACCAATTTGAGCAAGTTACGACGGGTACGGACCTTAGCCTCACGCCGTACCTAAATGACGACCATCTAAACGGTGTGACAACATTAGACATCATCTTGATGGCTAAGCACATCTTGGGCGTACAACCGTTTGACAATCCGTATCAGTTCATCGCTGCCGATGTCAACCGCTCGGGCAGTGTTTCTACGCTGGATTTGATTACTGTACGTAAGCTCATCCTAAACATGTACACGCATTTCCCCAACAACACCAGTTGGCGCTTCGTCGCTACGGATTACGCTTTTCCTTCCACCAATAACCCCTGGGTGGAGGTATTTCCCGAACTCGTTAATTTTAACAATTTTAGTGGCGAAGCTACTCAGGATTGGATTGGCATTAAAATTGGGGACGTAAACGGAACAGTTAGTTTTTAAGGTATGATAACTAGGGTACGTAGCTGCCTTCCTTTTGCAAGTGGGCCAAGCCCAAACGCAGGTAGCCATAAGGTATCTGTTCATCAAATAACTCGTAAAGCGCCCGTAGTTTAAGCGGTTTTTCCAGGTAAGGAATGCCTTCCTTCATGCGTTGTAAGACCTCTAGGCTAACGAAATCGTGGATATTGAGTTCATCTCCGTTCAAGTAGCAAGCTGCTAGGTGCGAGTAGACGGTGGTGGCTTGAATGCTGCGTTGGGCTGCGATCTGCTCAACGGTATTCCCTTTTTGGTAGAGTTCGTACGAAATGCGGTGGGTGCTTCCTTGCTTTGCGTTACCTTTTTCGCCGAGGTAGTCCAGAATTTTATTCATAAACTCGGTCCCGTAGCGTTTCATCTTGACCTCGCCTACGCCGGATATTTGGAGCATTTCGTAATCGGCAACGGGTTTGGCAGCAGCCATTTCTTCGAGCGTAGCATCGGAAAAAATGATGTAGGGTGGCACACCGTCCCGCTTGGAGAGTTCGCGGCGGAGGTGCCGTAGTTCTTCAAACAGCCCGTCACGGACCCGCTCGGATTTGGTCTTGGTTTTCACTTTAGCCTTATCCTGTTCACGGCGTTCTTTGAGGGTGGCCACTTTGACCAGTTCCACTTTTTCTTTTTCGAACAAAACGCGTTGGCTAGCGGGCGTGAGCTTGATGGCCCCGTGTTCTTCGAGTGCTACTTCAAGGTAACCTAAGTTTACCAACTGTGCTACGTAGGACTGCCAAGCAAAATTGGACAAATCGCGGCCCGCACCGAAAGTTTTGATTTGGTCGTAGCCGCGTTCGCGTATTTCCTTACGGCCCGAACCGCGGAGTACGTCGATGAGTAGTCCCTGCCCTACTTTCTGCCGCATCCGGTAAACGGCAGAGAGTGCTTTTTGGGCCAAGACGGTTCCGTCAAAAGCCTGGGGTGGATTTCTACAGATGTCACAATTTCCACAATTAGCTCCGTTATCCTCGTTGAAGTAGTTGAGCAAAATACGACGACGGCAGGCCATACTCTCGGCATACTGTTTCATGCGCTCCAGCTTGGCGAGTTGCACCTCTAGGTTTTGACTCTTATTGCTGGTCAAAATATCCGTCATCATCATGACGTCTTGGTAGCTGTAGAACAAGAGGGTATCGGCGGGTGCGCCGTCACGTCCCGCACGACCGATTTCCTGGTAATAATTTTCTAAGTTTTTGGGTAGGTTATAATGAATGACCCAACGTACATTGCTTTTGTCAATTCCCATTCCAAAGGCAATCGTGGCACAGATAATAGGCACTTCATCTTTGATGAAAGCATCTTGCACCTGAGCACGGGTACCCGCATCCATCCCGGCGTGGTAGGCCCGGGCAGTGAAGCCCGCTTTGTTCATGTCCGCGGCAAGGCGCTCGGTGCTCTTACGGCTGAGGCAGTAGATGATTCCACTCTGATCACGGCGTTGCCGTACGAACTGAATGATCTGTTCCTTGCGACGTTGTCCGGGGCGCACTTCCAAACTTAGGTTGGGTCGATCAAAAGAAGCGACGAATAATTCCGGATTTTGCAGGTCGAGTTGGGTGGCAATGTCCTTGCGGGTGACCCGGTCCGCCGTGGCCGTGAGCGCGACTAGGGGTACCTGCGGAAATTGACGTTTTAGAAACTGAAGCTGGGTATATTCTGGACGAAAGTCGTGTCCCCAAGCGGAAACACAGTGGGCCTCGTCGATAGCGAAAAGAGCAACCTTGGCTCGTTGAAGCAGCGGCACAAAATCAGCAGCGCACATTTTTTCGGGCGAGACGTACAAGAGGTCTAAATGACCCCGGTAAAAGTCATCTTCCACGGTACGTTGTTCGCTACTGTCTTGGGAGCTGTTCAGAAAAGCAGCCCGCACCCCGTTAGCACACAAACCCGTAACTTGGTCTTGCATCAACGAAATTAAGGGAGAAACGACTACTGCCGTACCGGGTAAAGTGATGGCCGGGATCTGAAAACACATGGATTTTCCGCCCCCCGTCGGCATCAGAACGATAGCATCTTTACCCGCGTAAATGGCCTCGATGATGTCCGCCTGCATCGGGCGAAAACTAGCGTAACCAAAGTACTGTTGGAGCGCTTTCTGGGCTTCGGTTAGGTTCATCCTGCTTGGTTTTAAAATTTGATAACGAATAGATAGAATACTAAGCGTTGAGCAAAGAGGTGCGCTACTCTGATGGTCAATTGGTCACTCAATACGTTAAGTTTCGTAATTAAACTCTACCTTACTTTGAATGATTATTTCTGATAGTGCCTGGAAGAATCGGCCTAGCGGCCGCATTACAAAGTCAATACCTCCATCATTCGCATTCGTCCGCCCAGTTTTGTACAGTGCCAGGTGTTCTTTGCAAAGTTGTTCAACTTTTCCGTCGTCATCGGGTGTCAGGGCATATCCCCAATAAATTACTTGGGTTTCGTAGCTATACTTCAAAATAGCGTAACTAACGATTTCAAAAATTCTCGCATCAATATTAGGCTGCAACAAAGAATTGATAAATGCACGAATTTCATCCGGATCTTCGGTTTCGATAGTTTTTAATTGTTCACAGTTTCTTATAAAAGTTTCAAAAGCATTTTTTTTGGTGGCTACATATTCGTCAATAATAGAAAGCACTGCTTCAGAAATATCAAAACGTTTACCATTTGCACTAATAATGAGTAAGTTAGCGTTAATCCAGTACCATTTGGTTTCAGTTACCCTGATAATTGGTACGTACTCACATAGCGGAAAAAATTTCTTAAACTCTTGGTTCATCCGTTGGTTAAGAGCATGGTTCTGGAGCTTGGCACCAAAGGGAAGTTCTCGTTGCCGCTTTAATAAAGATGAATATCTAGCCCCCTCGTATTTCGCATAATCTCCTCGTTCGTGAAAGCCTCCTGCCCGATAATCTTCGGTCAAAACATAAATCGCATACAGATTACCAAAGCTTCCCCTAGACTTAGACCCTTTCTCTGCAGACCTAGTTTTGCGATTAATATATTTCAACAATTCGCTATTCTGATAAATCTGCGCCGCATCATTTCCAAAATACAGTCTGAGTACATCTTGAATTTTTGTTGTAAAACCATGTACCATAACTAACTAAGATTCAAAGAGTGATGACTGACGGGAATTTTGCCGCTGATAAGATTTTGGCGTTTTTCTTAAACTTTCACCGTTCAATTCTAGC
>JBCDIR010000096.1:0-7685 GCA_038748735.1 Bacteroidota bacterium
CACAAACAAGAGAATACAAAAATGTAAAAAGTTGATGGTAGCCCAGGTGTGCAAGAAACCAGTCAGGTAATCTTGGTTCAGTTCCGCTACTAAGCGTGACATCCCCAGAAAAAATCCACCTACGAGCGTAGCAATCGCACCTTGTTTGTTGATGCGTTTCCAAAAAATACCCAGCAAGAAGGTAGCCGTAATGGGTGGCGCAATGTAACTCTGCACACTCTGTAAATATTCGTATAAGACGCCGCTGATGTTTTGCATAATTGGTATCCACGCAATACCCAGAAAAACAATGATGACCGTAGCAATTCGACCGATGTTCAATAAGCGTTTCTCGGGCGTATCGGGATACAATTTTTGGTAAACATCAATGGTGAATAGGGTAGAGCAGGAGTTGAATACGGAGGCCAGTGAACTCATCAAAGCCGCCAGTAAACCCGCCGCTACCAAGCCGCGTAAACCACTGGGTAAGAGCTGCGTCATGATGGCCGCAAAGGCTTGGTCGGCACTCGCAATTTCTAGTTGTCCCGTTTTGCTCATGGCGTAGGCAATCATACCCGGAACGAGGAAGATGAAGACGGGCGTCAGTTTTAGCAAACCGCCAAAAATCGCCCCGCGTCGTCCCTCCTGAATGTTGCGGGCTGCCAGTACCCGTTGTACAATATACTGGTCCGTACACCAATACCAAACCCCGACAATACTACCGCCGATGAGTAAGCCTGTCCAGGGGAAATCGTGGTCGCTCATGGGCCGCCACATGTCGAAGTGGTCACTCCCAACGATGGTTTTGAGGTTGCCCCAGCCCCCGATTTTATCGAGTCCGATGAAGGTCACGGCCATTGCTCCCAAAATGAGGATGACGGCCTGTATCGCTTCGGTGTAGAGGACAGCGCGCATGCCGCCCAAAACGGTGTAAATGCCCGTCAGGATAACGGTCAGCAACGCACCTTGCCAGAAGTCAATTCCCAGTAGCGTAGTAATCACAATTCCCCCCGCGTAGACCGTCACCGAAATCTTCGTCAGGACATAACCCACCAGGGAAAAGATGGACAGAAACCAGCGCGCCTGCGGACTGAAGCGCTTCTCCAAAAATTCGGGCATCGTGAATACGCCACTGCGGGCGTAAAAGGGTAAAAACACCCAGCCCAGCAGCAGAACAATCCAAGCGTGGAGTTCAAAATGGGCCATTGGCATCCCACTCTCAAAGCCCGTTCCGGCCAGTCCCACCACGTGTTCCGAACCAATATTGGACGCAAAAATAGAAGCGCCCACCATGAACCAGCCCACGTCGCGTCCGGCGAGGAAGTAGTCTTCGGTATTTTTGTTTTTTTGCAAAATAACCCAGAGGGCTACGCCAAAAAGTGCCGCGAAGTAAATTCCAATGACGATCCAGTCTAGGGTGTCGAAATTTGCCATGAGTTCCAGCTAGATAAAGCGGTTAATAATATTTTCAAACAGCTCCTGACGACCACTGCGTTGCTCGGGAGCGGCTTGTTTTTGGGCAATGTTAGCCAAATCGGTCAACTGCAATTTACCCTGCTCAAAAGCTTGCCCATTGCCGCCGTCGAAAGAAGCATAACGTTCTTTTCGCAAGTGGAGATACTGCGACTCGTTGAGGATCGCATCCGCCGCCAGTAGCGCGCGGGCAAAGCAATCCATCCCGCCAATGTGGGCGTAAAGGATGTCGTCCAGGTCAGTGGAATTACGGCGTGTTTTAGCGTCGAAGTTGATGCCACCGCCCTGCAAACCATCGCTAGTGAGCAGCACGAGCATCGCCTCCGTCAGTTCGTTGATGTTGTTGGGAAACTGGTCCGTGTCCCAGCCGTTTTGGTAGTCCCCCCGGTTGGCGTCCATGCTGCCGAGCATACCCGCATCGGCGGCGACTTGGAGTTCGTGCTGGAAGGTATGTTGGGCTAAAGTCGCGTGGTTAACTTCAATATTGAGTTTGAAATCTTCATCTAAACCGTATTCGCGGAGGAAGTTGATGGACGTTGCTGCGTCAAAGTCGTACTGGTGTTTGCTCGGCTCCATTGGCTTGGGTTCAATGAAGAAGGTCCCCGTAAAGCCCTGACTGCGGGCGTAATCTTTGGCGAGGTGCAAAAAGCGCGCCATGTGGTCCAGCTCCCGTTTCATATCCGTGTTGAGGAGGGTCATGTACCCTTCGCGGCCACCCCAAAAAACGTAGTTTTCGCCGGCTAGCTTGATGGTTGCGTCCAGGGCCATTTTGACCTGAGCACCCGCGTGGGCCACCACCGCAAAATCTGGGTTGGTCATCGCGCCGTTCATGTAGCGGGGGTGGGAGAACAGGTTGGCTGTTCCCCACAGTAGCTTCACGCCCGAAGCAGTCTGTTTGTCCCGAGCGTAGTCCGTAATAGCTTGCAGACGCGCCTCGTTTTCACGAAGCGTTTCGCCCTCCTCGATGAGATCGAAATCGTGGAAACAGTAGTACGGAATACCCAGTTTGGTAATCAACTCAAAACCCGCGTCCATCTTGTTACGGGCGCGTTCCAGAGCATCTTTTCCCTCTAACCAAGGGAAGGTCTTAGTGGGCGCGCCGAAGGGGTCTCCCCCCGTTCCACCCAACGAATGCCACCAAGCGAGGGCAAATTTGAAGTGCTCGGTCATGCTTTTGCCGCGTACCTGCCGGTCCGCATCGTACCAGCGGAAAGCCAGTGGATTGTCGGAGGATGGTCCCTCGTACGGGATACGCTCAATGGTGGGGAAGTAGGCGGTGTTGCCAGTAATAGTCATATTTTTTCTTTGTCACAACTATCGATCTTAAAAACGAATCGTTGCGGCTGTAAGTGGTGAATGCAGAAATTAGGTGCTCAGTACTGCGCTTGGCTGGGGTGTCATTTGGTTTAAACCTTGCAGCCAACTATCGTAAGCTTGGCGGTAGCTTTCTACCCGGTACGCTGGGCCGTACGTTTGTAAGCGGGTAGTCTGTTCAGTGGCCTCGTCCAGCGACCCGTACGCTCGGACTACTACCCCCGCTGCTCTAGCTGCGCCAACGGCTCCCGTAGTGGCGAGTACCTCTATTTTACACTGTAATAAATTGGCAATCGTCTGGCTGAAAACGGCGGAACGAAAAAGGTTGTCGTTCCCCACCCGCATTACGCGCAAGTCGAGGCCCATTTGCTGCATAATACGGGCACCGTAGACAAAGGAGAAGGCAATCCCCTCCAGCGCTGCGCGGTAGACGTGGCCGATTGTTTGTCGATTAAAATGCCACTGGCTCATGCGCGCACCAGGATTCTGGTTGGCCAGCATTCGCTCCGCTCCGTTGCCAAAGGGCCAAATACGCAGCCCATCGGCACCGACGGGGACCGCATCCGCCATTTCGTTCATGGCGGAATAGGAATGTTGATTACCCCCCAAGTTTTGCTTAACCCAACTGTATTGGCTACCCGCGCCATTGATACACAGCAGTACGCCGATACGGGGAGCAGCGGGCTGATGATTGGCGTGTAAAAAGCTATTGACCCGTGATTGCGAATCGTACACCGGATGGTCAACGACACCGTAGATCACGCCCGACGTGCCACCCGTGGCCGCTACCTCTCCGGGGTGCAGGACGTTCATCGCTAGGGCATTGTTGGGTTGGTCCCCCGCACGGTAGGTGACGGGAATCCCCCGGCATAGCCCCGTTTGCTGTGCTGCTTGCTCCGTGAGCGTACCTTGGTTAGAAAGATTAGTTTGGATAGGTGGTACCAGGTGCTCGTCGAGCTGGAAGTAGTCGAGTACGTTACTGGCCAATTGGTGTTTAGAAAAATCCCAGAGAATGCCTTCGGATAGGCCGCTGAAGGTGGTCAGAGGAGTACCCGTCAGCCGCATAGCGATGTAGTCGCCCGGGAGTAAAAAATGCGTTGCACGCTCGTAGATGTCGGGTTCGTTTTGTTTAACCCAGGCTAGCTTAGCCGCTGTAAAGTTGCCGGGTGAATTGAGCAGGTGGGTCAGGCAGTAGTCCTCGCCAAGGTGATGAAAAGCATCGTCTCCTAGGGTTATGGCGCGGCTGTCGCACCAAATGATGGCGGGGCGCAATACTTTTTGGTTTTCATCTACCAAGACTAGGCCGTGCATTTGGTAGCTGATGCCAATAGCGCCAATGGCTGCTGCGGACGTTTGCGTTTCCGCTAACAACTGCTGCGTAGCCAGGCAAAGGTGTTGCCACCACAATTCGGGGTCCTGTTCCGCCCAGTTGGCGTGCGGGGCGGAAATAGGGAGTTCCGTTTGGGGCGACTGAGCCGTACCGACGACTTGTCCCGCAACGGTATCCCAAAGCGCAGCTTTTACGGATGAACTGCCTATATCGTAGCCTAATAGCAGCATAGTCTGCTTCTGTTTTCAAGTGTTAGAAAGGTAATAGTAGACGAAATAATAATCCAATTGAAGTATTTAATTGAAATAAAATTTTACCTAACAATGCTTTCAAAAGCAAAAAACCTGCATATCGTGGTTCTAGACAAAAAAACGACTACTGCAAATATTCGTCAATTAAAATTAATACTACGTCAAAAATACGTCAAAGGGTGCGTAGGAAGTTGCCGAGTTGGGTACCTTTCGCAACGCCTAGCTTGCGGCGCAGGCGGTAGCGGCTCGTCTCTACTCCCCGTATGGAAAGGTTGAGCTGGGCAGCTATTTCCTTACTGGTCCATTTGAGTTTGAGCAGCACACAGAGCTTCACTTCTTGCCGCGACAGGGTGGGGTAGTGGAGTAATAATTGACGACGAAAATCCTGATATTCATCCAGCAGGGCATCATCAGTAACGGAGGATTCGGAGGCTTGGAGTTGCTGTTTGAGCTGACGCAAGAGGCGGTCGCGTTCCGGACTGTTGGGCGTGTTTTGTTGTAAATAGCTGTTTACCTCTTGGAGTAAATGGTTGGCTGTGTTGAGCCGCTGTTCGAGTTGGATAGCCTGGCGTAAATGGTTGCCGGACGCTTTTTTATTCGCTTGGCTAACGGAGTCGGGATTCGCTTCGTCTAGTAGGCGACGTAGACGAGCGTGCCAGTAAGCATAGGCGCGTTCGTACTGTGAATGGTCCGGCTCGGGCTGGTAAACCGAAGTGGGCCGCACCTTGTCCATCGCTTCGGATAAGTCGTGATAATGGCCCCAGCCGAAACCTGCCCCCAGCGCAGCTCCTACGGCTCCCGTCGTATCAACTACGTCAATCTGACAGCCCATCAGGGTAGCAATCGTACGGGAAAAAATGGCGGACTGAAACATATTGTCGTTCCCTACCCGGATGACGTCAACGTTCAACCCGATATTTCGCAGAATATTCATACCGTAGACGAAAGAAAAGGCCACTCCCTCTAGTCCCGCGCGGTAAACGTGCGCCCTGCTGTGGCGATTAAAATCCAGGTTCAGTAGGTGGGCGTTAAGGGTTGTATTGTGTAACATGCGTTCTGCACCGTTCCCAAACGGTAGCATGCACAGGCCATCCGCCCCAACGGGAACGGATTGGGCCATTCGTCCCATGTCGTTATACTGATGAGTGGATCGCGCAACCTGTTGGCGTATCCAGGCGTATTCGATCCCCGCTCCGTTGAGGCACAGGAGAATGCCGATACGATCGAAGTGGTCGCTGTAATTGACGTGGGCGAACGCGTTGACGCGGGAAGCTTGGTCATAAATCGCCTGGTTGACGATGCCGTAGACGACGCCTGAGGTACCACTGGTTGCCGCGACTTCGCCCGGGCGCAATACGTTGAGGGCTAGGGCATTGTTGGGTTGGTCCCCCGCTCGGTAGCACAGCGGTGTGCCCGCAGCAAGTCCCAGTTGCTCGGCGGCCAGGGCCGTCAATTGACCTTGTTCGCCGAAGGTCGGTACCTGCGGTGGCACTAGATGGATGTCCAATCCGTAATAATCGAATAGCCGGGTATCCAATTGGCGTTTTTGAAAATTCCACATCACGCCTTCGGAGAGTCCTCCGATGGTGGTACGCACCTGCCCCGTGCATTTCATAGCGATGAAATCCCCCGGTAGCATAATGCGCCAAATGCGCTCGTAAAGCGCGGGTTCATTATCCTTGACCCATTTGAGCTTGGAGGCCGTGAAATTGCCCGGCGAGTTGAGGAGCTGTTGCAGACAGTAGGTTGGACCGAGTGACTCAAAGGCTTGTTCTCCGATGGAAACCGCGCGGCTATCGCACCAAATGATGGCGGGGCGTAGTACGACTTGTTCCCGGTTGACAACCACCAAGCCGTGCATCTGGTAACCGATACCGATCGCTCTGATGTCTTGAGCTGGCACGCGTGTTTGTGCTAAAAGACGCTGCGTAGCAATACAGATATTGAGCCACCAAACTTCGGGATCTTGTTCTGCCCAACCCGGTTGACGAGCAATGATGTCCATGTCCCGTTCGGGATACTGGACGACGGCCAGCGCTTGCTGGGTGTTTGCGTCTACCAAAGCCGCCTTGACGGTGGAACTGCCGAGATCGTACCCGATGAAATACATAAATAGGTACTTGTACTACTTCAAAAGTACGTCTTTTACACTTTAATAAAAATACGTTTTTGGTAAAGTAGCCAACACAAGCCCCAAAAGAAGACCACGTTGGTCAATGCAAAAGCTAGTGAACTGAGCTTGGGATCGGCGAAGAGGTTGGCGTACAAATCGTTCCACACCCAACTTTTGATGGAAACGGCCTCGCCCGCCGCGTTCGTGAATTTGATGGTATACATCAATTTGGCAATGAAGCCAGACAAGACGAACACAAAAAGGGCGTTAGTGCCGTAGACCACAAATGGCTGCGTCCAACGTCGGTAGCCCCGCAGGTCAGCTAGCCAGTAGATGGTGCCCAGGACGAGCAAGGCCACGCCCGAAGTGTACAGCACGTAAGAACTGGTCCAGATTTTTTTGTTGATCGGAAAGGCGAGGTGCCAGATATTCCCCAACGCTAAGAGCAGGGTGCCGACGGCTAGCAGTCCGGCTACTTTCTCGTAACCGCCGCGTTCGGTTTTCAACCACAGCCCCGTCAAGATGCCGCTGATGCCCGTAGCGAAAGCGGGTAACGTACTGAGAAGCCCCTCGGGGTCCCAGGTCTTGGACTGCGCCCAGAGGTGCCCCTCCAGCAGCGTCCGGTCAAACCACGCGCCGAGGTTGGTACTGGGTTCCAGGTTGGGGGCTATACCGCCCGGTATGGGGACCAGAGTGAGCAGTGCCCAGTACCCTAGCAGACAGCCCACGCCAATCCAGAATAGTCGGCGGGGCGAAACGTACAAAAAGAGCAATGCCGTGACGCCGTAGACTAAGGCAATGCGTTGTAATACGCCCGGAATACGCACGCTGGCAAAGTTGAACTTGGGAAACAGGTTCAGGAACAAGCCAATGGCAAAAATGGTCAGTGCCCGCCGAATGATCTTGCGCACCAGCGGAGCACGTTCCGTACCCGCCGCTTTACGCTTGCCTAGCGCCAGCGCAATGGATACGCCTACGATGAAGATGAAGAATGGAAATACCCAGTCCGTTGGGGTAATGCCGTGCCAGTCGGCGTGTAACAAGGGGGCGTAGACGTGACTCCACGAACCTGGATTATTGACTAGGATCATTCCAGCGATGGTCATTCCGCGGAACGCGTCGAGGGACAAAAGACGGTTGCTAGTAGACATGCGTAGGTGGTAGTTGACTCGGGGCAAGTTAGTAAAAATAATGAGAGAGGTGGAAGTCTACTGCTCCCCCCAGC
>JBCDIR010000097.1:0-7659 GCA_038748735.1 Bacteroidota bacterium
ACTCTTATTGGATAACGGTATGTTTTTCGAGTTTGTCCCCTTGGCGGAAGCGCACGATTTGAGTACGGCCCACGCCGTTCCCATTTGGGAAGTCCGACTAGGCACTACCTACGCCATCGTGGTGTCGACCAATAGTGGCCTGTGGCGTTTTGTAATCGGGGACACGGTAGAATTTACGAGTCTGCGCCCCTACCGCATCAAAATCAAAGGGCGTACGAAGCTATTCGTTAACGCTTTTGGCGAAGAGGTCGTCATTGAAAATACGGATTCGGCTATTGCCAAAACCTGCGAAGAATTTGGAGTAACCATCAAGGACTACACCGTGGCACCGCTGTATTTGGATACCAACACCCGCGGGCGTCACGATTGGTTCGTAGAATTTACCCAAACCCCCACCGATCTTGCTGCCTTCACCCGTCGCCTGGACGAACATCTACGGGCCCGCAATTCATACTACGACGCCAAGCGCTCAAAAGACATCGCGCTGGAAAACCTTCGGGTTTATTCCCTGCCGCTTGGGACGTTCCATTCTTGGTTGGCCCAAAAGGGTAAACTCGGGGGACAGTACAAGGTGCCGCGCTTGTCGAACGACCGCAAAATTGCGGAAGAAATCGTCGCGCTAATGAATAATTGACGCCAGTGCTTATGTGCCTTACTGCTCAGCTGCAAAACCGTAGGCGGCCCGCATCTTATGGTAAATAGCCGTGTTTTCGTAAATACCCGCAAAGCGTTTGGCACCCGGTCCAAACGCAAAAACGGGGATCATCGTTGCCGTATGGTAATCGCTGGTAAACGCACCAATGATGGAATCTTGCCGCGAACCGGGATTGATGGCGTAGCCCCCCGTTTCGTGGTCCGCCGTGACGATAACGAGCGTTTCGCCGTCCGCAACCGCGTAGTCCAATACCGCACCAATCGTCCGGTCAAAATCCACCATTTCGGTGATGATGTATTGCGAGTTGTTGGCGTGACCACCCCAGTCGATCTGTGCTCCTTCGATCATCAGAAAGAAACCGTTACTCGGGTTGTGTTTGGCTAAAAAATCACAGGCTAGTGCGCTAGCGGCTTGCAGGTAATCGCGGCCCTGTTCTACGGTCAGTGGATCGCTGTCCGCCGTGAGGTAAACGAAATTCTTGGTGTAGTCCACGGCTACTTCGTCCAGGTTTTGCTCAAAATAGGTACTCACCAAGTAGTTTTTGGTGGCCAATTCTGCCAGCAGGTTGCGCTCGTCATCGCGGCGGTCAAAGTACTTCTTACCCCCACCGATAAAGAGGTCGATTTCAGTATCCAGAAAATCCAGTGCGATGTCTTCGTACTGTTTACGTTGCGCAACGTGGGCGATGAAGGACGCTGGGGTAGCGTGTACGATGGTCGAAGTGGTGACCAGGCCCGTCGCTAAGTTTTTGTCTTCCGCTTCTTCCAGGATAGTGTACAACCTAGTGGTATCAGGGTCTACGCCGATGGCACCATTGTAGGTTTTTACCCCGGCACTAAAAGCCGTAGCGCCGGCAGCGGAGTCTGTTACGAGATTGTCGGAGCTGTAAGACTTGTGTAAACCAACCACCGGAAAGCGCTCCAAATGAAGCTGGTTGCCGTTGCTGTACATGCCCGCCGTAATTTGCGACAAGCCCATCCCGTCTCCCACCATCAGGATGATATTTTTTGGGCCGGGTTCGTCCGGTTTGGACAGAGCAGTTGGGGCGATCATCGGCTCGTTCGTGTACTCGTTGGTAGGTGTAGGACCCACGGGTGGGCAACTACTGAACATCGTCGCTAGCAGTAGAAAAACAGCAAATTGACGAAGCATCATAATCGGAATATTTTGGACTAGCGAATCAACATATACCGTTTCCCCGGCAGGGTCCGGATGAGTCCCTTTAGTTCTATTTCGAGCAGGACCGTAGCGAGCACACCCGACGATAAACCGCTAGCAATGCTGAGGTCATCGATGAGCGTTTGTTCTTGCTGACGTAGCAAATCTACGACTAATTTTTCGTCCGAACTGAGTTGCTCGAACAATTCCAACTGCTCCGCCGGGGGGCGGGCTTCGGGAGACCAACGCAGTACGTAGCCGATGTCTTCGGCGGATTCTAGCAGGGCGGCTTTGTGCGTTTTGATGAGCCAATTACACCCTTCGGACGTACGATCATTCAAGCGACCAGGAACGGCAAAAACGTCCTTGTGATAAGTATTGGCGTACTCTGCCGTGATGATAGACCCACCCTTGCGTGGCGTTTCTACGACGATCATCGCGTCGGAGAGAGCAGCGACGATGCGATTGCGCATGGGAAAATGACGGGAATCAGGACCCGTTGTGAAAGGGTATTCCGTCAATAAACCACCGTTCTCGATCATCTCCTGGGCCGTCTTGCGGTGTTTGGCCGGGTAAAGGTGGCGTAGGCCGTGGCCCAGTACCCCGACCGTCGGGAGGCCGTGCCGTAGGGCGGCCTTGTGGGCCGCAATGTCAATGCCGTAGGCTAGGCCAGAAAGGATGAGCGGTTGGTAGGCGCCCAGCTCTTCTACGAGGCGATTGACTTGGATCAAACCATTAGGGCTAGGCTTACGCGTGCCGATAATGCCGACGGTACGCCGACTGTTGAGGGGGGCGTTGCCTCGGTAGTAAAAGAGCGTGGGGGCATCGCTGATGCGGCGCAAGCGCTCGGGATAATCGTCATCCGTGAAGAAAAACGCCTGGATGTTGTAGCGTTCTAGGTAACGCAACTCTTCTTCGGCCAGTAGCAATGCGTGTCCCTGGGGGATACGTCTTGCCATGGCATCGCTGATACCGGGTACGGTCACCAGCTCACGGGCGTGGGCGTGGAAGACTTCGCGGGCGTCGCCGAATTTGGCCAATAAATGCTGGGATGTCACTATCCCGACCCCGTCAATGCGGCTCAGGGCCACTTTGTACAGTAAATCACTCATCTACTTATCGTATCTGAACGGGTGGATTGTGGGAATAGTAACTCAGAAAAACGGGAAGTGAACATTGATAGAAACCCACCCATTGGTTTAAATCACTACAAAATTAATGGTTTTGTTGTAGAATTGCCAGCGCGCTAGGAAGATTTTTATTCGTAAACTTGCAATCAAACGATAAGGTATGGCGCAAAAACAACCCGCTCCCCCCAATAAACTACAATTCATCCTATTGGGTGGCTTGCTATTATTAGTCATCATTTGGGCCAACCGCCAGTGTTCCCGCAACGAGGCCTCCTACGTGGAAGCACAGTACGAACAACGCCGTGCCCAACAGCGCGCCGATAGCTTGGCTCAGGCGCCCGCGGCCGCGCCTAGCCGTCCCGCGCCGAGGACGCAACGGGAGCCTGCTGTGCGCCGCGACACAATGAGTGGTGGCAGCTTGCAAATTATCCGCGAAAAAAGTACGCCCTTGTTCATTACTATCAACAACCTTGCGCTGCGTAGTGGTCCCGGCTTGCAGTTCGAGATCATTGACCGCTTGCCGCTGTATACGGAGGTGAATTTTCTGAACGAAGTCACGGACTCCTTATCCACGATCAAGTTGGGAACGATTACCCCAACCAAGCCCTGGGTGAAAATTCGCAGTCCCAAGGGGCGCGACGGGTGGGTGTACGGCGCGGGAGTCGATTTTTATAAATACAAACTTGAAGGCGTAGAATAACCCATCTTATGCCACGGAAAGGAAAAAACTACCGCCAAAGTCTCGAAGGAAACCTCGGCACCTGCGAACTCTGCCAGCGCCTACAACCGCTGACGGAGCACCACCTTATTCCCCGAGCCGTCCACCGCAAAAAGTACTTCCAAAAGCGTTTCTCTAAAGAAGAAATGAAGCACCGCCGCATCAGCATTTGCCGCAAGTGCCACAAAGGCATTCACCGCATCATTCCCGATGAAAAGGAACTGGCCCGTGATTTCAACACCAAAGAACTCCTCCTCGCCGACGAGCGGATTAAGAAACACGTAGAATGGGTGGCGAAGCAGAAGTGAATTACCCATAAAAAATGAGCCATCCCAAATTTGATGAAATCAAAATTCAGAATGGCTCAGGTTAAATCCCGTTTGTTTCCCTTTAAATTAACGGTGTGTCAGTGACCAGGCCATAATCAGGGCGCGTGAAAAAACACCCGACTCTCCAAAATCTGGATCGGCTTGGCCGTCTCTACGATTTCATTTTGGTAAAAATAGCCGAGGCTACCGGGGTTGATTGTCGCGCCGTAGTCTTGGCCGTAATCCTGGCTGATACCCGCCCGCTTGATGGAGTTGTTGTAGATGTAAAACTGCTGAACATTGCCCACCTGGATGGCGTCCCACCCTGTATTTTCGATGGTGTTGTCAAAAACGTGGAAGTGCTGATTGTCCTTGTCGGTGTCTTGACTGACCCCCAGGTAGATGCCCTCGTGCGTCATGTGGCTGATGTGCCAATTGCTGACGGATACGTGGCGGTGAGCTAAGTCCTGCGTGGCGCGGATACCGGTATGCCCGTTGGTGATGGTACCGCCGCGGAGTTGTACCTGGTCCAGGTGACCCCAAAAGGTGATGCCGCCCCCGGAGAGGTGCAGCCCGTCGCCTTCGACGATCAGATTTGACACGGACGCATCGGCAAAGACCAGCGCATCCTCCGCGTGCGTCGACTCGATGTGACAGTTGTGGAAGACAATTTCTACGTTAGAGACGTTTTGGAGCACCACACGGTCTCCAATGTATTGTCCACCAATGTGAACCGTCTGGCCGTCGTAGCTACTCAGGTTCACGTAGTTATTGGTAATGGTCGCCAAGTCAATATCGAGTACCACGTTGTCCTCGTAATCTGTCTCGACAGCCGTTGTTGTAATTGGGTCCAATTCGATAGGTTGCTCTACATCAGCCGCACACTGGTAAGTCAAGGGAAGCAAAAGCGTAATAATGAGCAGATTGAAGTTTTTCACGATGTGAATAAGTTTTAAGGATAAGTAAATAGTGTTGTGTACTTTTCTAAAGCTGTTCTGAAGGGTACTGTACAGTCGTAGCATATCCAGGCTAACGTTGGACATTAGTTAAACATTACAACCCGGATTACGCGAAAAGTGTGAAAGATGAACCCGCTCGTGTATCCACGAGCAAGTCAAGGTTGCGGAAGGAATCTCCGGTAAGAAAGGCATAAGATTACTGCAGCTCATCTCAGGCACGTTCCCGTGAGAAACTCCTGTGTACACGAATCGGTTTGGTGGCCACCAAACCGTTTGTTGAGTGAAATATACACCTTGAAAAAAGGACGAACTGTCCCCAATCTAACCTGTATATCCGCGAATCTTACGCTCCCAAAACGGGTTGGTCGATTACTTATTATGTAAATTATTCGCTTACCCGACTAGCTTTACGGAACGGTAGATTTTTGGGTGAATTTGTGTTTTGATGGATACCCTGCACGACTCAACCGACCCGCTACCGAAAGTGTTTTAGGGATAAGTATGGCACAGTATAGTAGCGTAACTATGCTATGGCTAAACGATCCTCAACCAACTAACACGCTTATCATGCGTCAAACATATACGATCCAGGGCATGACCTGTAATGGCTGTGTCCGCCGCGTGACGGCAGCCCTGGAAACCCTGCCCGCCGTAACCAAGGCTGAAGTACAACTAGAAGCGCCGCAAGCTACGCTGCAATTAAGTGAATCGGTACCCACGGCAGATTTACAAGCGACTATCGGGCATTACACCATTGAGCCAATTGCAACGCCTCAGCCGACAACCGCTGCGGACTTACCTGAAAAAAACCTCAGTACCTACTTCCCGCTGGCGCTCATCATTGCCTTCCTTACGGGCGTCACGCTACTGGCACAGTGGCCGTTGAAAAACTTCGACTTTAGCATTTGGATGCGTCACTTCATGGCGGGTTTTTTCTTGGTGTTTTCCTTTTTTAAGCTACTCAACCTTCGCGGCTTCGCGGATAGCTACGCTATGTACGACTTGGTGGCGGCACGCTGGCGGGGCTGGGGGTTCGTATACCCTTTCGTGGAGTTAGGACTGGGTGTCTTGTACCTCACGAACAGCTTTCCCTTTTTTACGAATCTGCTAACCGTAGTGGTGTTGGGCATCAGTAGTATCGGCGTCATCCAATCCGTTTTGGACCAACGCAAAATCAAGTGTGCTTGCCTCGGTGATGTCTTCAATCTACCCATGTCTACCGTGACGATAGTAGAAGACGTAGCGATGGTCGCCATGGCCGCAGCCATGCTGTGGATGATGTAAAATGAGTTAGCAGGCACTTTGAAAGTGCCTGCTAACTTGAGTACTAACTACCTTCCCGCACAAAAAACGGCAAATTGACTGTCCCCGCGTTCCCATTTCCATCGTAAACGGTGACGAACATGCGGTAGGCACCTTCCTTGACGGGTGCGCGGAACTGCATATTCCCCTGCGTCTGCTTGATGATCTTAAACCGTACGGCCTCCGGCTTCGATTCGGCATCCCCCCCGGATTTGATGTCGGTGCTTTCGGGCAAAAGTTCCCACTGGTATTCCAGCGGGTCGCCGTCGGGATCACTCACGTCGAGGTCGATGCTACAAATACCGCCGGGGCGAGTTGTGACACTTTCAAAAACCGTTTTATTATTGATGCGAAAGCGTTCAATATGCGGTGCTCGGTTGGCGGGCCAGTCTCCCGTCCAGACGTATTCGAGCACATCCATGACCTCGGTTTCGGTGCCGTCTTCGAGAAATACCCCGTACCAGGTACCCGTCGTTTCTTGCTTGTGTCCCCAGAGGAATACGTAGGAGCCTACGCACATTTCCGGGTCGTTGGCAATGCCTTTTTCGTAGCGTTCGCGGTAGGAAGCGGCTTTTTCCGTGCTACTCTGTTCGATGGGGGCACCCCAGGTCGTTTTAGGGACTTCCCAGTGGCCGTTGGGCCCCCATTCCGTAATCATGTACGGGCGTTCCCAGCCGAACTGACGAAGTTCTTTACCCACCCCCAGCAGTCCTGCGTAAGTATTGATGCCGTAGATGTCGATACTCGGTGCGCGCTCCTGAATGAGTTGCACTTCGGCCACGTCCAGGCCCGCCGTGACCGTCATGGTAGGGTGGTTGGGGTCCTCTTCGTGGATCATGGCAGCCAAGTCCTCGATGGCGTTCCACACCTTGAAATTGGAGTAAAACAGGTCGTTTTCATTGCCAATGCCCCACATCAGTAGCGCCGGATGGTCTTTGAACTCGCGGACCACTTGGCGAAAGCCTTCCAGTTGCGCTTTTACTGCTTTAGCGTCGTCGTAGTCGAAGCCTTGCCGTTCTTGTCCGACCCACAAGCCCATGAGGACCGTCATATTGCGTTCGTGCGCCTGGTCCAGTATTTCCTGCGCGCCGTCGGGACTCCACGTTCGAAGTGAGTTGGCACCGTAGGCAGCCGCTTGGTCGAGGTAGGTCTTGCCGCCCACGCCCTTGACGAAATACGGCTCACCGCCCCGTAATAAGGTCCATTTGCCGTTTTCTTGTACCATTTCCACTTTGATCGGTCCTTCCGTTTGGGTCCACCCAAATAGGGGAATAAGGACGAACAAACAGCATATTGTCCACCACTGCTTCATTGTATTTGCGTATTTTATAGTCTTGATTGTTTATTTTCTAACCAAAAATTAGGCAAACTGCTGGTTCTGACCAAAAAAATAGGGAGTTGATGTATAGGTGATGTAGCTATTTTTGCG
>JBCDIR010000098.1:0-7649 GCA_038748735.1 Bacteroidota bacterium
ATCACCATCATTTTTGGCTGCTTCGGCGGTAGGTGATTCGTACGTACTGGATGCAACACGCATTTGTTCTTCCTTACAAAAGGCCTTCCGTTGAACGCGGAGGGCCTTTTGTCGTTTATACGTAGCCGGCCCTCCCTTCCTAGGCGTTAAAACTTTCAATTCCCCCAATGGAAACCAGACTCAAAATCGCCGTCCAAAAATCGGGACGTTTACTGGATGATTCGCTCCAACTCCTCAAAGAGTGCGGCATTCGTATCGACAACGGGCGTAACCAACTCAAGGCGTCGGCGCGCAACTTTCCCGTCGACATCCTCTACCTCCGCAACAGTGACATTCCGCAGTACGTCGCCGATGGCGTAGCGGACATTGGCATCATTGGTCAAAATACGGCCATCGAAAAACAGCAACCCATCCGGGAAATATTACCCCTCGGTTTTAGCAAGTGCCGCCTGTCCATCGCCACCCCGCGCGGTAGTTCTTACGACGGTCCCCAGTGGCTCAACGGCAAGCGAATCGCTACTTCTTATACCGTTTCGCTCCGGCAATTCTTAGAACGGGAGGGCGTCCAGGCTGAGGTTCACCAAATCTCCGGCTCAGTGGAAATTGCGCCCAATATCGGCCTAGCCGACGCCATTTGTGATTTGGTCAGCACGGGCAGTACCTTGTTCAAAAACAACCTAGAAGAGAAGGACATCATCCTACGCTCGGAAGCCTGTATCGTCGCCACCCCTACCCTACCCGCCCCCGCTCAAACCATTCTGGATCAACTCATTTTTCGCATCGAATCCGTGCTAACGGCCCGCAAGAATAAGTACTTGCTGATGAACGCACCGGACGACGCCATCCCCGCCATTTGTAAACTGCTTCCCGGCATGAAAAGCCCTACGGTCATGCCCCTGGCAGAAAAGGGTTGGTCCTCCATCCATACCGTTATTTCGGAAGATAAATTCTGGGACATCATCGACGCCCTCCGCGCCCAAGGTGCCGAGGGGATTCTCATCGTTCCCATCCAAAAAATGATCGTTTAGTTATGCAAATAGTGATTAAACCAGAACGCCAGCGTTGGGAGGAACTACTCCGTCGTCCCGCCATGGACTTACAACAATTGGAAGCGCCCGTATTGCAGATTTTGGACGAAGTACGCCAGCGGGGAGACGCCGCGCTACTGGATTTTACGGCCCGTTTTGACCAAGTCCGCCTCGCTGACCTACGCGTCACGGCGGAAGAAATGGCAGTGGCCAGCGCCAGCGTAGCGCCAAAGTTGCAAACGGCCATTCGTACCGCAGCCACCAATATCCGCACTTTTCACGCCGCCCAGCAGCAGGAACCCGAAGTAATCGAAACGATGCCCGGCGTGCGCTGTTGGCGACGCAGTGTGGGTATTGAACGGGTAGGCTTATACGTACCGGGGGGTACCGCACCACTTTTTTCTACGGTACTGATGCTGGCTATTCCGGCCCAACTAGCGGGCTGCCGGGAGGTTATCCTGTGTACCCCGCCACGGCAAGACGGTAGCGTACATCCGGCGATTCTGTTTGCCGCCCAGTTGGCGGGAGTGACCCAAATTTTCAAGGTGGGTGGTGCCCAGGCCGTCGCGGCTATGGCGTACGGAACGGAGACGGTTCCGGCAACGTACAAGATATTTGGTCCCGGCAACGCCTACGTAACCGTCGCTAAGCAATTGGTCAGCCGCGCGGGAGTAGCCATCGATATGCCCGCGGGTCCGTCGGAAGTAATGGTGTGTGCAGATGAAAGCGCGACGCCCGAATTCGTGGCCGCCGACCTCCTCAGCCAAGCCGAACACGGGGCCGACAGTCAGGTCGTTTTGGTCACCACCACTGCGGCCCAAGCGCAGGCAGTTCTACGAGCATTTGACACCCAATTAGAGCAGCTACCCCGCGCCGATTTTGCCCGGCAGAGTATCGCCAATAGCGTAGCCATAGTCGCAGAAGATACTGCGGAGGTGCTAGCACTCATCAACGCCTACGCGCCGGAGCACTTGATTCTAGCGCTGGACAACCCACACGCACTAGCGGACGGCATCGTCAACGCCGGTTCCGTTTTCATGGGACACTACACGCCCGAATCTGTGGGGGACTACGCGAGCGGCACCAACCACACGCTGCCCACCAATGGCTTTGCCCGGGCGTACAGCGGAGTGTCCTTGGATACGTTTGTTAAGAAAATCACTTACCAAGAACTGACAACGGCAGGGCTGCAAAACCTCGGTCCGACGGTAATGGAAATGGCCGCCAACGAAGACTTGGAGGCCCACCGTTACGCCGTAGAGGTACGATTACAAACGTTGGGCGAAGAATCGAAAAAGGAGGATACCTCCCTGGTTCTTCCCCGCCCGAGCATCGCTGCCCTCCGCCCCTACTCCAGCGCCCGCGACGAATTTACGGGCCAAGCAGAAGTTTACTTAGACGCCAACGAAAACCCGTTTGACAACGGTAAAAACCGCTATCCCGACCCACTGGCTAGGGCCGTCAAAGAACGCCTGAGTGACCTCAAAGGTGTCCCTGTTGCCAACATCATGCTCGGTAACGGCAGCGATGAGGTCATTGACCTACTCTTCCGCATCTTTTGCGAGCCGGGCCGCGACCAAGTCATCACGCTACCGCCCACTTACGGCATGTATCGGGTCAGTGCCGATATTAATCAGGTAGAAGTTGTAGAAGTACCGTTACTACCTGGCTTTCAGCCCAACGTGGATGCGATTTTGGCGCAAGCCAGTCACCGTACTAAAATCCTGTGGTTGTGTACCCCCAATAATCCGAGTGGGAATGATTTTGCGGCGACGGACGTCCGCCGTTTGCTGGATGAATTCCCCGGTCTAGTGGTGATTGACGAAGCCTATATTGACTTCGCGACGCGCGATTCTTACGCCAAGTTACTGGCCCAGTATCCGAATTTGGTCGTGCTGCAAACCTTCTCCAAAGCCTGGGGACTGGCGGGTATTCGCCTGGGGATGGCCTTTGCTGCGGAGCGGATCATCGGTCTGCTCAACGCCGTGAAGCCGCCGTACAACGTGAATCAATTGACGCAACGAGCAGCCCTGGAAGCATTGGACCACCACCAACAGCAGCAAAGACAAGTAAGCGAAATTCGACAGGAGCGACTACGTATGAGTAAAGCCCTGCAAGACCTGCCCTTCGTACAAGAAGTCTACCCTTCTGCCGCTAACTTCTTGTTGGTACAAGTCGAGCAGCCCCGCTATTGGTACAACTACTTAATGGAGCAAGGCATCATCGTGCGGGACCGTTCGACCCAGTATTTGTGTGCTGGCTGTCTGAGGTTCACCGTAGGAACGGTGGCGGAAAACGACCGTTTACTGGCCGCATTGACAACTGCAAATTCATCCGTAGCATGAGCAAACCGAAAATACTTTTCCTCGACCGCGACGGCACCCTCAACCTAGAGCCAGCGGATTACCAAGTGGACGCGCTGAGCAAAGTGCAATTCTACCCCGGCGTTTTCACCTACTTGGGGCGTATTGCCCGTGAGCTGGATTTTCGCCTCGTCATGGTGACTAATCAGGATGGCCTGGGTACGGACAGCTTCCCGGAAGAACAATTTTGGCCCGCCCAAAACCATATCGTTGATACCCTAGCGGGTGAGGGCATCACTTTTGATGACATCATCATTGACCGGACCTTCGCCAAGGATAACCACCCCACCCGCAAACCGGGAACGGCGCTCCTGACGCAGTACCTGAATGGGGCGTACGACTTGGCCAACAGCTTCGTGGTCGGCGACCGCCTGACGGACATGCAACTGGCGAAAAACTTAGGTGCAAAAGGCATCTGGATCAATACCGAAGCAGCGCTGGGGGAAGACGAGCTATCGGCTCAGCAACTCAGTAAACTACGCGAAACTATCGCACTAACCACCACCGATTGGGCCGATATTTACGCCCTGCTCAAACTCGGTAGCCGCCGCGCCAGTGTACACCGCAAAACCAAGGAAACGGACATCCGCATCGAACTGGACCTCGACGGTAACGGACGGGGAGATATGCGGACGGGACTCGGTTTTTTTGACCATATGCTAGACCAAATCGCCCGACATTCCGGCTGTGACTTGAGTATCAACGTCGCTGGTGATTTACACATTGATGAGCACCACACCATCGAAGATACGGCCCTAGCCCTTGGCGAGGCTTTTGCCCAAGCACTAGGCAATAAAATGGGGCTAGACCGCTACGGTTTCCTGCTACCGATGGACGAAGCCCTAGCCCAAGTTGCCATCGACTTTGGTGGCCGACCGTGGCTCGTGTGGGAAGCGGAGTTCAAGCGCGAAAAAATCGGTGATATGCCTACCGAAATGTTCTTTCATTTCTTCAAATCTTTCACGGACACGGCGCGCTGCAACCTCAATATCCAGGTAACGGGCGATAACGAACACCACAAAATCGAAGCGATCTTCAAGGGACTCGCCCGCGCCATTCGGATGGCCATTCGGCGGGATGCTCGGTGGGCGCAGTTGCCGAGTACAAAGGGCGTTTTGTAGACCGATTGCTGCGGCTAACACGATATTTTAGGTAAGCCCGTGATACGTGTACTTTGCTACTTAAGTAATTGGGCTAAAATAATTGTAACAAATTTGCTAAAAGATGGTCGAAGAATTAACACACAACTTCCTCCCGATTATGATCGGGATCAGTTGTTTTGCAAATTTTCGCCCATCCAAATTCCTTACAAATATTTCTTAACGCCTACTTAAAAAAACACCATGAATATTGTCATCATCGACTACAATGCGGGCAACGTCCGTTCGGTTTTGTACGCTTTGGAACGCTTAGGGTATACCGCTACGTTAAGTGCCGATGCTGACGTGATTAAGGCAGCGGACTGCGTAATTTTTCCGGGCGTGGGTGCTGCGGGTAGCACGATGCAGTACCTCCGTACGACTGGTCTGGATGAGCTTATTCGCTCGCTGCGGCAGCCCGTTTTGGGAATTTGCCTGGGTATGCAACTCTTGTGTACCCATTCGGAGGAAAACGATACCGACTGCCTGGGCGTTATTCCCCAACGGGTAAAGCTGTTCCGACCTGAACGAGGCGAAAAAGTACCCCACATGGGTTGGAACCAATTGCGCCTTAGCGAAGACACTTGGCTATCCCCCGGTTTGGCAGACGCCTACGTTTACTTCGTCCACAGTTATTACGTGGCCAACGGTCCCTATACCGTAGCGGAGGCGGACTACGTACAGCCCTTCAGCGCGGCACTGCGCAAGGATAACTTCTTCGCTACCCAGTTTCACCCCGAAAAATCGGGAAGTATTGGGGAACAAATTCTGCGCGATTTCCTAGTGCTCTGTCAAGTTTGAAAGAAGGGGTTAGGTGTCAGCAGATTTTGTGGCCAATCGAGGCAGAGGTTCCCGCGCATAGCCTAAGCTACGTAGTCCCGATTTAAATCGGGATCTAACGAAGAGTGGGCGCAAAAGATGCCATAGATTACTCCTTTATTGAGACTTGACAGCGCACTAGCAGAAACTTCTTCTACAACCACTCCGCAAACGCGTCCCAGAGCGGTGTACTAGGCGGCGGAGCTACTAGATGTTCGGTCACCTTCGTTCTGGGGTGTTGGAACTTCAGTTGCCAGGCGTGTAGGTCAATGGAGCGGTCGGGATTGCGGCGGCGGAAGCCGTATTTAGCATCCCCCCGCAGTGGGCAGCCAACGTGGGCCAATTGCGCCCGAATTTGGTGATAACGCCCCGTTTGGAGTTGGACTTTCAGCAGGCAATAGCGTTCACTGCGCCCTAATACCGTATAGCTCAACCGAGCTTCGACCGCGTTTTTAGTCGGTTCGGTAAAGACTTCGGCGCGATACTTGCCTTTTGCTTTGCGCAAATAGTGGACCAGTTCGCCCGCTGCTTGCTCGGGGGCCTGAGCGGTAATCGCTAAGTAGGTTTTCTCCACTTCGCGTTCGCGGAACTGGCGGTGCATAGCTTGCATCGCGTCCTTGCGCTTGGCCATCAGTACGACACCGCTCACCGGGCGGTCAAGGCGATGGATTAGGTCCAAACTGGTTTTACAGTACGTACTCCCCATCTGCAGTAGCGAAGGGTCCTCCGTCTGGTCCGGTTGCACGGGGATGCCGTTAGGCTTGTTGAAAGCCACCAAATGGTGATCGTTGAAAAGGACGGCGTCGCCGATGGGGATGTACATATTATTTACTCAATAATGCGAATTAAGTAACACACTAGGTGCGACTTCTCCGAAGTCGTGGGAATTTCTCTGATCCTGGTCTACAAAGGTGAGACCTACCTGTTGTTAGGCAGGTTTCTCCGAAATCTTATACAATCGGTCCAATTATGACCTCGGGAGCCTACCTTACAGGGCAAAGCCTGGTAGGGTCAGACCATTAGACTTGTTCTGCAAGCCCTCAAATGGCTGCGAGTGGCGAAATTTTATCCTGCATTTCGTTAAAAAGCCTCGCTGATGCTTAGGCATCGCCTGTGTTTTTTGCCTTATTCAGAATAAAATTTGCTACCCGCTCGCTCATTCAGAACCCACAGAACAAGTCTATTGTAGATAATACCTTAAAAAAGCCTAATTCGACTTCGGAGAAGTCTCCGCCGCCTTCGGCACTACTTCCAAATACAGCTCCTCCAACTGCTCTTCCGCTACGGGGGAAGGAGCGTCGATCATCATATCGCGGCCCTGGTTGTTCTTGGGGAAAGCGATGAAGTCACGGATGGAATTCTGGCCATTGATGACGGCACACAGGCGGTCAAAACCGAACGCAATACCGCCGTGGGGCGGCGCGCCGTACTCAAAAGCGCCGAGTAGGAAACCGAACTGCGCCTCCGCCTCTTCGGGGGTAAAACCGAGCAGGTCAAAGTTTTTAGATTGCAAATCGCGGTCGTGGATACGGATAGAACCACCGCCGATTTCTACGCCGTTGATGACCAGGTCGTAGGCGTCGGCCCGCAGGGCTTTCATGGTCTCGTGGTCCCCGTTGAGCATGCGCTCCATATCCTCCTTTTTGGGACTGGTAAACGGATGGTGCATAGCGTGGAAGCGCTCCGATTCTTCGTCCCATTCCAGTAAGGGGAAGTCGACGACCCAGAGGGGCTTGAAGTCACCGGGCTGCATCAGGTCCATACGGCGCGCCATTTCTAGGCGGAGTTCGCCCAGCTGCTTGCGCGTTTTTTCTTCTTCGCCACTGAGGACAAGAAGGAGATCACCCGCTTCGGCACCGATGGTTTCGGCCCAAGCCGCAAGATCTTCCTGACTGTAAAACTTATCGACGGACGACTTGAAGCTGCCGTCTTCGTTACACTTAACGTAGACCATCCCTTTGGCTCCGATTTGGGGACGCTTTACCCAATTGGTGAGACTGTCGATGTTCTTGCGGGTGAGGCTCGCTTGTCCCTTGGCGCAAATACCAACGACTAATTCAGCACTATCAAAAATACTGAAACCTTTGCCCTGAGCAACGGCGTTCAGGTCCGTCAGTTCCATCCCGAAGCGGACGTCTGGCTTATCCGAACCGTAGCGCTGCATCGCTTCGTCGTAGGTCATGTGGGGAAAATCGGGCAAATCAACCCCAATGGTGTGCTTGAAAAGGTGCTTGGTCAGTCCCTCGAAGGTAGCGAGTACCTCGTCCTGGGTAACGAAGGCCATTTCACAGTCAATCTGC
>JBCDIR010000099.1:0-7575 GCA_038748735.1 Bacteroidota bacterium
ATTTGAGGGCTTGCAGAACAAGTCTATTCTATTTAAATCAAAGTTACATCAAGCTGTCCTGATTGTCAAGTTATTTACTTGTGCCACTTACCCAAACACCAAATCAATCCCCGTCACGTACTTACTATTTTTCGTTTGCCGAAAGGGAAGGTGTTTCAGAATAGACCGGGCTCGTTCGTCGTCCTCGGCCTCGTATTTGAGTTCCAGGATGACGGCCTCGTCCGTGTAGAGTTGATCTGCGGGCGGAGCGTGCTGCCAAGCGAAGGCACCGAAGCGTAAGTTGTAGTCCAGCGTAATGCGAAACCGCTGATCGCCCGTACCAAAGTATTGGCGGTCGTAGGAATTGACCAGCAACGGACGGAGTGGTAGGTACTGCAAATGCGGCAACTGTTGAAACGCTGTCCGCAACCCTGCCCAGGGGGTATCGGCTAGGCGCTGGCTTTCCTTGCGGCCCAGTTCGCCGTCCTTAATTTTTACTTCAAAAGTAGGGGAGGGGAGGAGCTTATGCTGCGTGCCGTACCAGCGTAGGCGGTGCTTGCGCCGCTGTGGAACCCCGCCTACGTTTTGGTAGTATTCGTCCAGGGTAGGACTATCGAAATAGATGTTATTGATCTGCCGCTGGGGGTAGAGGGTACGAAAACTGGCCGGGTGCATCCGCACCGCCTGGATGACCCACGGCAGCGGAATACCCACGATGCGATATTTGCGCTCGTAGCGCATTACGAGAGGTCGATTTTTTCGATGATTTCCAGCCCGTAGCCGTCCAGGGCGATGCGTTTGCGTTGCGAGTGGTTGGTGAGCAAGCGGATTTTACGCACGCCGAGGTCGCGGAGAATTTGCGCTCCTACACCGAAGTCGCGCTGCTCTTGCTGGCCATCGGGCCGCGGGGCACCGCCGTTTTGCTGCGATTTGCGCAAATTTTCGAGGTGTTCGACGATGTCATCGTGCTTTTCGCTGTGGCGCATGTAAAGGACCACGCCGCTATCCGCTTCGCCTACTTTTTCCAGGGCGTTCTCTAGCCCAATGTGGCCGTCTCCGACCAAGATGTTGAGCAGACCGCCGCTTTCCATTCCCGAATGGACGCGCACTAGCACGCCGGTATCTTTGTCCCAATTGCCGTTTTTAACGAAGGCTAAGTGCAAGTCACCCGTCGTGATTTGACGGTAACCGATCACTTGGTATTTGCCAAAGCGGGTGTTCAGCTCGGTACTGTATTCGCGCTTAATGATGCGCTCGGTCCGCATCCGGTAAGCCACGAGGTCCTTGATGGCAATGATTTTGAGGTCGAACTTCTCGCTGATCTCCATCAGTTGCGGCAAGCGGGCCATGGTACCGTCCGGATTCAGGATTTCTACCAGTACGCCAGCGGGAGCAAAACCAGCGAGTACCGCCAAGTCGATGGCTGCCTCCGTATGCCCGGTACGGCGCAGTACGCCGCCCGTTTTGGCCCGTAGGGGGAAGATGTGTCCGGGCCGCGCAAAGTCCGTTGACTTTATACTCGGATCAATCATCGCTTTGATACCCGTTGAGCGGTCGTAGGCGGAAATACCCGTACTACAACCGTAACCAATCAGGTCGATGGAGACGGTGAAGGCCGTTTCGTGCAGGGCCGTATTGGAGTTGACCATCATCGGTAAGTCCAGCTCGTCGGCGCGTTTTTCGTCGATGGGGGTACAGATGAGGCCACGGCCGTGGGTAGCCATGAAGTTGATGATTTCAGGGGTGACACACTCCGCCGCACAGATGAAGTCTCCTTCGTTCTCCCGATCTTCGTCGTCTACTACGATGATGATCTCTCCCGCTTTGATGGCCGTGATGGCCTCTTCTATGGTGTGCAACTTGAAGTGCTCACTGTCTTTTTGGTGGTTGCCAGACATTTGATTGTATACCTTTTGCGTAGCGAAAATAGCCCTTCAGAAGCGCTAGATTCATGACTAAAAAATAGCGTACGTTGCGCGCCAGCGACCAATGAAATCCGAAACGCATGAGCACTTCGTCAAACAAGGGGATCAAAAAATAGCCGACGCCCAAGCAACCAAACGCGATGGCGTAAAAATAGTTGTTGGCCAGCAGACCTGCACTCAACATAAGTAAAATCAACCAAATAGGTCCCAGCCAGCGGATGATCTTATGGGAGAAAAACGCAAAATTGGGCATCCCCCAGGGTGGGAGCCAGAGGTCCGTAAAAGCTAGCATATTCTGTACGTTCCCCGCCGAAATTCGGGACTTGCGCCGAAACTCTTCCCGTATTTCGTGTCCTACGGGTTCGTAGCAGTGGGCGTTTGGTTCGGTAATGGCTAAGCCACCTTTGCGGAAAGCCTGCATGGTGATGTAGAAGTCGTCCACCAAAAAATTGTCGGGAACGGGAACAAAAAAGTCACTGCGCAAGGCGTAGCAACCGCCAAAGGGGCCGATCATCTGCTGCCACAGGACACTTTCGTGGTACTTCAGCCGACCCTCCCAGGAAATGTAGCTGTTTTCCGCATCCGAAATATCCGTAGGGTCCATCCCCGTATGAATCATGTGCGCATCGACGATGGCCAAATTAGGACGGTCGAAGTGACGCGCCAGTGCTTTGGTTACTCCCGGGCTGAGCATCACGCTGGCATCCGTGATGATGAAGAGGTGTTCCGCACTCTGCGGCTGACGCTCCGCCGCCGCCGTAGCGAGTTGATTGATGACCCCGGGTTTGCCCTGCCGCTGCGGGAACGGAAAAAAGTGCAGTTTTGCTTCGCGTTGGGCGAAAGCCGCGACGATGCTGTTCGTTTGGTCCGAGGAATTATCGGAGCCGATGTAAAAGTGGAGTCGGTCTTCGGGGTAGTCCTGCGCTAGGAGGCTGCGCAGTTTTTCTTCGATGACAGCCTCCTCGTTGTGGACGGCCATCAAAATGGAGACGTGCGGCCATACGGCGGGGGGAGCGGGGCGAGGAAGAGACTTGCCACGGGCCCAAAATGCCACTAAACTAGGGTAAATAACGTAGGTATAAACGAGGGCAAAACCCGCTAACCAGAACACGATTACCATGAGCTCTTAGTACGTTTCGACGAGACAATCCGCGTAAGCAGCCCGCAGGCGTTTGGCGATGACGAGGCTATCGTACTGCGTAAAGGCAAACTGGCGGGCTTGTTCGCTGATCCGGGCCAAGTGCTTGCGCGAACGCAGCACGTAACGCAGCGCCTCCTGGAACTGATCGGGCGTATTGGCGATTAGGACGTGTTCTTTGTGGCGTGCGTCGATACCTTCTAGGCCAATGCTGGTAGTAATGACCACTTTGCCCAGGGCCATACCTTCTAGTATCTTGGCTCGCATCCCGCTACCGGAAAGTAAGGGCACAACCATCAGATTGTGGGCATTGACGAAAGGAATAGATTCCGGCACTTCTCCGTGGATGGTGACCTGTGGCGTATTGAGTTTGAGCAAATGCGCAGGGGTATTGCGTCCCGCTACGTGAAACTGCAATGCGGGGAAAGCCTCGTGAATGGCTGGCCAGCACTTGGCAATGAACCAATCCAATCCCTCCAAATTAGGCATCCAGTCCAGGCTGCCGATAAAGGACATACTGGGGTGGGGGTGTAAAATCGGTTCCACATCCTGGAAAACTTCCGTACGGATACCGATCGGGGTAACCACGGCGGGTTGTTCACTACCCATATCCCGAAAGTAGTTGGCATCCCGTCGCGTAATAGGTAAAACCACGTCGTATTGCGGCAAGGAATCAATTTCAAAACGACGTAGCTTCGCAGTTAGGTGTTGTAGGTACCAACGTTTGAGACTATTGCCCGTATGACTGGAAATACGTTCCCAAATTTCGTGCTCCACATTATGCGCTCGCATGCTCACCAGCGCTTTGGAATAGCGCCTGATGGTAGGAATGTAGGGTGCCAGATAGAGCGTTTCCAACTGAATAATGTCGTATTCTTCCGCTTGGAGCATTTGCTGTAACGCCCGCTCAAACGGTGCAGACACAAAGCGCTCAATGTGGTAAGACTGCTCCGAAAACAGGTTCAAAAACGCCGGAACGAGTTTGATCCGATTGTCGATATCTACCGTGCGAATTTGCTGAAAATGTTTCATTTCAGCGGGTAACTGCCGGGCCGGATAATAGTGCTTGCTGGTGTTCATGGCCAACATACTCAGCTCACATCCCAAATCACTGAGGGCTTTGCTCAGTGCGTGAATCGCAATGGACTCGCCATCTTTCAATGGATACGGGAATTTTTTACAGAGTAGTAGAATCTTCATACAGAAGGATTGTATGGCTTTTAGTGTTATGGCGCAGTCATTTTGTGCTTTGGGGTCACATTAGGCACTAGTATTTGGGATAGAGACGGATTATTTTCCTTGGTTGACCAATTTGGTGTTGTTAGAACGATCTGCATCTAACATTCGTCCGCTGGGGTCGAGGTCGATACTGGCAATTCTTTTGAAAGGGATGTCGATCGTCAGGGTATAATTCGGGTGGGTCCACGGCCAGTCGGGAGCCGTCTCGAACGTTCGGTCACCGTCCTGGGTTTTAGCCCCACGCATGACGCGGAGGGGAATCGTGTAATAAAGCGTCTCTCCTTTAGTAGTAGTAACGACTAGGTCCACGGGCATGGGTAGTACACCTACTTTGTTGAGAACCACTTCCGTTGTGCGGCGTTCCCCTTCGTTGACGGCTTCAATACCGTAATCCGCCAGGTGGGTGGTATTGACAAAGTATTCCTTGAACCAGTCCAGCTCTAGGCCCGATTCCTTTTCCATAACACGAATGAAGTCATTGGCGTTCGGATGTTTGAATTTCCAAGTGTGGTAAAACCGCAGCATCCCACTTTTAAAAGCTTCGTCACCAATGATGTAGCGAATCTGGTGTAAGAAAACGGACCCTTTTACGTAAGCATTTACCCCGTAAGCCGAGTTGGTCACGTAGTGATCGGCGTGGGTACTCATCGGCTCGGCCAGTCCTGATTTCATAAAGCCAAGTAGGCCCGTCAGGTCTCTCAAATGTGGGTCTTCGACCGAATCGCCGGGGATTAAACCTTTGCTGCGCAGATGATTCATCACCGCAGCGGAGGCGTAGCTGGTGAAACCCTCGTCCATCCAGGGGTACAGCGCTTCGTTGGTGGCCAGTACCATTTGGTACCAAGAGTGCAGCAGTTCGTGTACGGACACCCCTACGAGGCTCGTCAGCGGGCGCTCCCCCGTGATGAGGGTCGCCATGGGGTACTCCATACCTCCGTCGCCACCCTGAATGAAGGCGTACTTGTCGTAGGGGTACGGACCGTAGTTTTTGTTGATAAAATTAAACGCCTCGTCCATAATGGCGGGTAGCTTTTCCCAGTTTTCGGTTGTTTTTTCACCGGGTTGGTAAAAAAACTGCATCACCATACCGTTGTCCCGCTCGTAGTTGGTGTGCAAATAATCGGGGTCGGCTGCCCAGACAAAGTCGTGTACGTTAGGGGCGAAAAAGTGGTAGGTTTTTTTGGCACCCGCACTTTGCTGCAGGGGGCTTATGTCCGCGTAGCCGCCGCCGATTTCTTCGGCGTTTTGGAGATAACCACTCGCACCGATTATGTACTTACTGTCAATGGTGATTTTGACGTCAAAGTCTCCCCAAACGCCGTGAAACTCTCGTCCTACGTAGGGATGAGCGTGCCAGCCCTGGTAGTCGTATTCACATAATCTGGGATACCACTGCGCCATGGAGTAGGCAATACCTTCTTTGCTGTCCCGGCCATTGCGGCGGATTTGGATGGGTACCTGCGAACGGAAAATCATGCGCAATTCCGTGGTCGCACCCGGTAGGATAGGGCGGGGGAGGTTCACCTCAAGTATCGTTCCTTCAATTTGGTAATTGGTAGCAATACCATCCTGAGTGAGCAGATCGACCTCTTGAAAGCCAATTTCGTTGGGTTGTAAATGCTGGATCCGATCACCCACGCGTGGGTCCGCATCGCGGATGTTACGTGAACGCACGTCCATCATACTACCCGGCTGGAAAGCATTGAGATATAAATGATAAAAAACGCTTTGGAGCGTGTCCGGAGAGTTGTTGGTGTAGACAATGATCTGTTCCCCCGTAAAGCGGTGGTCTTTCACATCGAAATCTATCTCCATGTCATACTTCACTGCTTGCTGCCAGTAGTTGGATTGGGCAGGCAGGGAAGCAACTATCAACAGGAGCGAAAGGGAGAGTAGTTGGTTTAAGCCCATAAGTGTTGTATTGCTCAATTATTTTAACGTAAAAATTAACGGTTTAATACGTCGAGTTAGTCCCGAAAAAGGATTTCCTGACGCGTAGTTATTGTTAGTTAATTGGGACAGAAGTTGATCGTTGCCCTAAGCAGTTCATTATAAGGCAATTGTAGTATAATAGCTCGCGGAAAGAAAAAGTGAGCTATTTTAATAGGGTAAGCAAAAATATTAGTCCGCAAAGATTTCGCGCACCAAATCTGCGGCGGTATCTAACTGCTTTTCCGTCGTTTCGACCGTGATGGTACTCTGAGCAACGTTGAAAGATTCGTCCAAAAATTCGTTGGGTTGTGAAAAAACGTTCACCGGATATTCCATGTAGGCAGCGGCGTAGTCGCCCTGGTTTTCCCGCAGGGTCAGGAGTTCCACCATGCTAATGGCGTAGTCACGGTAAGGAGCTTGTTTGAGCAAGCAAATCGGCGTAATGTTAAAGTAGTTGTTGTTCTTCGCATCCACCGGAATTTCCCACAGCAGTCCTTCTACGGCCCGGTAAAGTTCCGGGTTACCCGAGTTTTTGTACCGCAAGTAAGCCGAAGTGTTCACCAGCGCAACGTCTGCCGTACCCTCGGCCACGGCCAGAACGGCTTCCCAGTCGTTATTGTAGGGGGGAGCTGCCAATTGCGCTTTGAGTTGCTCCAGGTAAATCCGCGCAGGGGTAGCACCGTGCGCCGCGATCATCCCCGCAGTCATCGTGATGAGTCCGCTACTGTCGGGGTGCGCCATCACTACGCGTCCCTTCAGTTCCGGGCGCAAGATACCCGCGTAATTGACCATCGCCTCCATGGGAGCCGCCTGGGGACGATAAACAAAACCCATTGTCCAACGGGTGAGGGCAGCCCAGTAGCCTTCGTTATCGACGTAGCGCGAAGGAACGTAATCGCCAAAAGTTCCGGCGTTGTAGGGTTCAAGAACGCCCAGTTTGATGAGTTGGTGTGCTTGGTACAAATCGTCCAGGATGACCAAGTCACCCCGCAACCGACCCGCCTTGGCCAGTTCGACGAGGTCTTTGCCGGCGTGCAAAAAAACATCCACTCCTTTATTAGCTCGCGCCTGAAACGAGCGATAAATACCCTGGTCCTGCACGGGATAGCGATGCGTGTAAAGCTTTAAATTGTCAGGACTGGTCTGAGCCTGCGCGGCGGCAGACTGCTTGGTTGTGCCTTCTGGACGGCAGGACCCTAACAGCAGTACGGCGATGAATAGTAATAACAATGGTCTCATAGCACGCAAAGGTAAGAACATGTTTGGGGCGCTGCGAGCTGTGGTCCGTAATTTCTGATTTTGTGTGGAAATAGCCCGTGGGTTTTCTAGTAATGCCTCGGATGCCGTATCTTTGTTGCTGAA
>JBCDIR010000100.1:0-7523 GCA_038748735.1 Bacteroidota bacterium
GCGGCCGATAGCGATAGAGCCTTTGAGCATGTAGTAATACGCCTTGTTGGTAGAGTAGAGCCAATTGGGATTGGGCGTCAAGCTGAGTAACTTCTCAGCTTTGTCAAAATCAGCGTCCTGGAGGGCTTGTGCCGCCGGGCCAACCGTTCCCAAAAAAATCAACCCCAACAAGAGCACCACGCCCGTGAGGATAAAGAAGAAACCGTACCAAAAACCAAAAATTACCGATAGCGCAATACCGCCAAGGATACCAACGGCAATAAGAGCAATACGGATATAGGGAGGAATGATAAACATTGTGTTACTTTAATTGGGTGGCAAAGATAAAGATAAAAAAACAACGAGGCGAGTCAACCGGAGTTGCTCGCCTCGAGTAAAGGGTTTTTGGGGTGCGTCTGTGTTTGTTCTATCCTTCTGTGCTCGAAAGCACTGTCTGGCAGACTTACGGTTTGGGTATTACAGTTTTATTTAGAAACATCATGCACGGTAACCCCTTATCGGATTACTACTGAAGTACGATGTCACGTTCTTCGACCATTTTGCGAATGTTGATGAGGGCGTAGCGCATCCGGCCGAGGGCCGTATTGATACTCACGCGCGTCAACTGCGCAATCTCTTTGAAGCTCATGTCTGCGTAGTGTCGCAGGATGACTACCTCACGTTGTTCGGGGGGAAGCATATCTACTAAGTGACGGACCTTTTGATGGGTCTGACTACGGATGATATTTTGCTCTGCATTCAAATCGTTGGATTTGAGTACGTCAAAAATATCAAAGGTTTCCGTAGGAGACAACTGTGGACGACGCTTATTGCGACGGAAGTGGTCTACACACATGTTGTAGGCAATACGCATGGCCCACTGAAGGAATTTACCTTCGTGGTTATACTTGCCTTTACGGAGCGTATCAATAATCTTGATGAAAACTTCTTGAAAGATGTCTTCCGCCAAAGATTGCTCTTTGACAAAAAGGTAGATAGAAGTATAAATCTTTTGTTGGTGACGGTTAAGCAGTTCCTCGAAGGCGCGCTCATTTCCATCTAAATAGCAGACAATTAACTGCTGATCATTTAGTTTCGTAACTTGCATGACGTAACGATTTAGCTTAAAATGGGATTACAACAAATTAAATTTGTTGCTAAACGTTAAGTGTAGAAGTTAGAAATCTATAAAGATCAATTTAGTAAAGAAATGCGAACTGCTCTGTTCGTGAAGATAGGTCAAATATAAGGGCATATTCGGTACAGCGCCAAGCCAAATCTAAGTTTTTTTCCTTTCTTAACAGAATTTAACGCTTACGCAACAATAATTCTGGCGCTGGAAAACGGAGGAAGTAGTCTGAAAAACCATTGGGTGATTTCAAGAGAAAAATAGCTGAAACATACTGATTTTCAACTGATTAAATATCAACTAATCAAACGCAAGATAAGGAGCCATTCTCTCCCGTTGCTCGGCTTGCAGGCCGTATAACTTACCTAAAGCAGAAAAATCAGCAAACGGACCGTGCTCCGTCCGATATTTTACAATTAAGCGCGCTTCTCGGTACCGAACGTAAGGATGAGCGGCCAATTCTTCGACACTCAAATGGTTGATTCGTAGCAATTGAAGTACGGGCGAAGCGGTCAATTGGGGGCGAATAGCTTGGAAAGTACTGTCCGGTAGACCGTAGGTTTCCGCTACTTGGTCTACGCTGTGGAAACCACCCAGCTTGTCTCGAAAATTGGTGATACGACGGCTGTAACCCGGCCCGATACCACGTAGTTGCTGCCATTCTTCCGCCGTGGCTTGGTTGATGTCGATCGTACCCGCAAAAACAGGGCGAGGTGTATACTTAGGAGGAGAGGATTCTGTAGCATTGGCCGATGGTTCAGCCGCAGGCACCTTGATGTACGGTAGCAAACGCTCTACTTCTGCCTCCGTGATTCCGTAGATTTTACCCGCATCCGCAGCAACTCGGAAGCGGCCACCAGAACTGGTATAGCGCGTCCAGTTGCGGGCAGCACGCTGGCTGAGCCCCCAGGATTGTAGTTCCGTGGCCGTGACTGCATGAGGGTCAAAGGGGGCAGCGGGTAGCACCGCAGTTACGGCTGGCGACGACGACTCATCGGTGGCCGGTAGGCGATTAGGCTGGCCAGGAAAGCGCAGCAGGGGACGTAGGGCATTACGCTCCGCCGCACTGAGCGCCCGAAACTTTTCCACGTCTGCCCACTTCCGAAACTGACCGCCCTTGCGGACGTAGCTGAGCCAGGCGCGAATACTCTGGTTGCCTAAGCCAGCAGCGGCGAGCAACTCGCGGGTAGGTGCATTGGGGTCAAAAGGCGTGGCAGCTTGCGGTGAGGAAGTCGGATTACTGACTCGTTCGGTATCCCGAGTAGGTTCAATGGTGGTATCCGCAGCCCAATCCTCTACCTCAGCAGCTAGTGCGGCTAACTCAGCCGTAGGAACATCGTCAGTTGGTCGCCACCAATTGGGTAGCCACAACAGACCGACTAAAATTACGCCGAACAATACGGTGCCTACGCGCTCGATCTTCGTAAAGTAGAGTGGACTATTTTGCATATTCAGAACTGATGTATAAAGGCACCGTCACGGGCCGTGTAATGAATGTGCTGGTCGAACGCAGCCGCCTCTTCGAGCCAAGCCTGAGCACGCGACGGATAATTAGAACCGTCGATAATCCAGTATTTGGTATCGAAAAAAGATTGTAACTCCGCTAGACTATATCGCGGCGAATCTCGGAGGACTACCCAGTCAACGGACAACGGTGTAGCGGGAGGTGTAGCGCGCTTAAATTCCTCATCTATGACCGCTAAGCGATACTGGTAGAATCCGTAGACGAGAGCCAAATCTAACCACGCTGGGTGCGTCTCCACTGCCACCGTCCGGTACTGTTGCCGGTAAGGTTCCACGGACCACTGCAGGCGTTCGTCGCCAGCGGGTAGGTTGCTGATAGTAAGTCGAGCGCGGTCCGTAAAAGCGTCCATCACGGAACCTTTGTACTGGTGATAAACGATCAACTGTCTTTGCTGCTGACGAACGATTTGCAATCCGACGTAGGTACTCGTCGTGATGAGGAGCAACGCCATTGTTAGCCATAACCAAGGTTTGCGCCATTCGGTCATAAAAATGGCCAAGGCCAAAACGCTAGCGCAAAGCAACGCTAATATCCATTCGTTGATCCAAATACCCGCCAGTAGGTGACCGGGCAGTGCCCGTACTTGATGAATGATGCTATTCATCACAAAAATGCTCCAGTACAACAGTTCGCCCACCCATTGCGCCACTAGCGGAATAAGGGTAGCCGTTACAAAAAGTACTATTCCCGCCCCGAGTACCACCTGAGCCAATAAAACCACAAAAATACCCGTCAACAGAAAGTAAACCGGAAACTGATGAAAGTAGTACAAGCCCAGCGGTAGAGTCGTCAGTTGCGCGGCCAGGGCTACGCTCGTCAGCGACCACATTTTCTCCAGCACCGGATGCTTGACGTAAAGTAAGCGATAGATACGGTCTTGAAAAAATACGATCCCTAGCACCGCCAAATAGGAGAGTTGAAACCCCACATTGAACAACAAATACGGATCGTAAAACAGCAGTAGGAAAGCCGAAAGGGCCAGTGTGTTGTAGGTGCTGCTGCGCCGTCCGATAGCGCGTCCGAGTTCCAGCGCCGTGAGCATCACCGCCGCCCGCAGCACGGAAGGGGCCAAGCCCGTAACGAAAGCAAAAGCCCAGGTGCCAACGATGACTAAGCCAAAATAAAGCCAGCGCCCCCAGGCGTTTTTGCGGGGCAACCACGCCAGTAGCCACCCCAGACCAATGGTGACGAAAGCCAAGTGCAAACCCGAAACCGCCAGGACGTGGACCGCCCCGGTCTCGGCGTAGGCATTCCGCAAATCGGTAGTGAGCTCGTCCCGCTTGCCCAGAGTGAGGGCGGCGGCCACGGCCAGTTCGTTGGAATGTGCCGGCAAGTACCGACGCAGGGTACCGAGTAAGTGCTCCCGTGCTTGGTAGGCCCGTCCGTAGAGGGTGAGCTCCGTATCTAACAGCTGCCACTGCCCTGCGGATACCCAGCAGCGGTGGAAGACGTTTTGTCGGGCAAAGTAACGGGCCGCGTCAAAAGCGCCCGGATTGAGCAGTGGCCCGATACGACGCACCGCCCCCCGAAAAGCGATGCGGTTACCGGGTAGTAATTGCTGCGTTTGCGCACTAGCGGGCAGGTAAACCTGGAGATGGCCCGTGCTGGCTTGCCCCTCCCCCACCCGTTCCGCAAAACCGTCAACGGCTATGACTAACCGCCAGCGTTCGGTGCCCGCCCTGAGACTGATAACGCGCGCCGTCCATACGTAAGCGCTGTCGGGAACGAACGCCGCCCGCTGGGAAAAGTGGGTAGCTTGTCGACTTTGATCGTGCTGCAAAGTGCGTGTATACCCCAGTACCGTAACGAACAATAAGAGCAACGCGCCTACGGGCAAAGTCCAACGACGAGCCAGGGGGCGCCAACTCACTAAAGCCAAACCCAGTAAACAAACGCCAGTGGTTGCCTTTGCGAACGGTAACCCGAGCGGGACGATTCCCTGCTCCACCAGCACCACCCCCAGGCCAAAGGCCAGCAGCAGCCGTAGCACCGGAAAAGTACGCCAGTTGATTGTAGGGAATGGAAGCATGAAAAGGCAATTTTCATCTCTAAAGTAGCAACAAATTCGCAATTATGTACTGCTTCTTGATTTCCAGCTAGTGTAAAAGTTACACTAATATGTTACCTTACTCCCATTCGATTGAATACCTTTGTATCCGAACAAAAGTTGCATTAGTGAGTATACAGAGAATTTGAATAGCCAAACCACGCTATCAAACCAAACCTAAACGTGAAAAATTTCGACTCCTACTTTAAGTCTGCCTTCACCGTAGACAATGTGATTTTCGGTTTTGACCATAGTGATCTGAAAATTTTGCTCATCAAACGCAATGAGGAACCCTACGACGATTACTGGGGGTTGCCGGGTTATTTTGTACGTCCGGACGAGGATTTGGACACCGCTGCGCGGCGGGTACTTAAACAGCTAGCGGGACTCGATAACGTTTACCTAGAACAGGTACGCTCCTTCGGCCAAGTCGGTCGTCACCCTTTCGGACGCGTTATTACGGTGGCCTACTTCTCACTGGTTAAGATTGCCAACTTCAGCCCCCGACCCGATAATGACGTGGCGCAGGAGGTCCGTTGGTTTAGTGTGTCCAAATTAGAAACACTTGACCTCGCTTTTGATCACGCAGAAATGGTCCGCGAATGTTTTGCCAAGCTCAAACGTCAGGTGCGTACACGCCCCATTGGTTTTGAGCTGTTGCCAAAAAAGTTCACCTTGACGGAACTGCAACACCTCTACGAATCTATCCTGGAAACGGAACTGGACAAACGCAACTTCCGCAAGAAAATTCTCTCCATGAATCTCCTCATCGACCTGGACGAGATGCAGGAAGGTGTCGCCCACCGTCCGGCTAAGCTCTACCGCTTCGACCGCTTCAAGTACGAAGAGTTCCTACGCGACGGTTTCTCCTTTGAAGTGAAGGAGAGCAAGCGCAAGGATAAGTCGGTGTTGGTGTAAATTGGGTTACTTTCGTTTAGGATTTGTCCTGAACAGGCTCCCCCCGCCACAACAAGCTACTATCCCCGTAACTCAAAAAGCGAAAATCATTCGCCAGTGCAAAGTCGTATACTCGTCGCCAGTCGTCACCGATTAGCGCGCTGACCAGCAACAGTAGCGTACTGCGCGGCTGGTGAAAATTGGTAATCAGACCGCTCACCAACTGTCCAGAATAGCCCGGCGCAATGAGGAGCTGGGTGTAACCTTCCAATACCGAAATCTCTTGTTCTTGAAAGTACTCGGCTAAAGCGGTGAGTGCCACTAACGGCGTAGGTAGCTCGCTAGCGGGCTGCTTGTACGGCTCCCACTGCCCGACGGTGAAATCACTCAGGTTTTGATCGGGATTTTGGACTAAACGTACGCCCAGCCAGTAGAGACTTTCTAGGGTCCGCATACTCGTAGTTCCGACGGGGAGGACGGGGGCATTAGCCTCCAGCGTTGCCACTAGTTGGTCGACTAACTCGCGCTGAACGAAAATACGCTCACGGTGCATTTCGTGCTCAGCCAGTGTGTCCGTCGTGACGGGCTTGAAGGTGCCCGCACCGACGTGGAGGGTGGTGAAGGCCCGTTTTACACCTTTGGCATCCAAGGCTGCGAAGACGGCATCCGTAAAATGTAGCCCCGCCGTGGGAGCCGCCACGGAGCCTTCGGGTTGGGCGTAAATGGTCTGGTAGCGGTCAGAGTCGCTGGCTTCGCTATCGCGTTTGAGGTACGGCGGCAGTGGAATGATGCCACCCGCCACCAGGACTTCCCCGAAAGATACCTGCGGTGCATCCCAACTGAAAGTTACCTCAAAGGGTCCCTCCAGGCGCTGGCCGCGCTGGGCACGTAGCGTTATCGTTTGGCCGTCAATGTTGATCGTTTGGCTGATGTGGCCACTCTTCCAGCGGCGGTTCCCCCCTACCAAGCACTTCCAGCGCACGGCTTCCGTACTCGACAAATTTTGTTGGTAATCCAGCGGCGCTAGCGGCTCTAAGCAGAGGATTTCTAGCGGTCGCCCGCTCGGTAACGTAAAGCGCCAACGCGCGTGGATAACGCGGGTATTATTGAAAACCAAGAGGGAACCAGTAGGGAGTTGTTCGGGAAGGTTGGAGAAGGTTGCTTCGTTGATTTCTCCTGCTTTGTACACCAATAATTTAGCGGCACCGCGCTGCGCTAGCGGGTATTTGGCAATGCGCTCATTAGGAAGAGGATAGTCGTAGTCGTTGATGTTGATGTGGGCTACTGTCATTATTTCACCTGTTGTTCTACTTAAAATTTCATTTCTTCTACGAGCTTTTACTTTTTAATCGATTCAATGTTTGCTTCAAACCATTTTTTACAACCATCAACATCTACTTTTCCAGAAGCTAGTTCCATCGTGAAATTAAACAAGATTTCTCTTGTTGTGAGTCCTTCTTCAGGTATAATCTGCCCATCGTGCTTGATGCTCGAAAGTTGTTCCGCCAGTGTGTAACCGTTAAGTTTTAAAAACAACAGTCCTGCTTCCAATCCCGTCCTTTTATTACCATCTTGAAATACGTGATTGGAAATTATCGAAAACATGTATATAGCTGCCTTATCGGATACGGACGGGTATATTTCATTGTCGAATATTTTGTTTTTCACAATTTCGACAATGTATTCTAAACTACTCTCCTTAAATACATTAAACGGTGGAACAAGATTCCCACCGTGACGATCAATCGTCATTTGATTGATAAGGATCAGGTCTTCCTTTTCTAGGTATTCCATAACCGCTCTCTCTATGCCAAGGATTGAAATACCTGATCATATTTATCAAAATCATCCTGGATCATCCTCCTTAACTTTGAAGCCCTACTACTATCGGGAAGCTGAGATACAATTTTATTTTCTTGAAATATTTCTAACAGAATCCCTTTGAA
>JBCDIR010000101.1:0-7506 GCA_038748735.1 Bacteroidota bacterium
CCCGTTTCGCTGCCTGTTTTCCCAAGAAAAAGGAACTTTTTTCTTCAAAATCAAATTTTACTGTTAAAAAGATGGGTCCAGTACGTGTAAGATTTGCTCCCAGCCCCACCGGTGCCCTCCATATTGGCGGCATCCGTACGGCATTGTACAATTATCTCCTCGCTCGGCAAACGGGCGGAACTTTCCTCCTGCGCATGGAGGATACCGACCAAACCCGCTACGTGCCGGGGGCAGAAGACTACATCATTGAGGCATTACAATGGTGTGGACTAAGTCCTGACGAAGGCCCCGGGATCGGCGGCGAATTCGGTCCCTACCGCCAATCGGAGCGCAAGGACCTCTACGCTGGCTACGCACAGCAGCTCATCGACAACGGTAAAGCCTACTACGCCTTCGACACGTCCGCCGAGTTGGATGCCCGCCGCGAGCAGGAAAAAGCCGCCGGCAACCACAGCTTCCGCTACGACAACCAGACCCGCGCCAGCATGCGCAATAGCGAGTCGTTGCCCGCTGTGGAGGTAAAGCAACTGTTTGACGACCAGGTCCCCTACACCATCCGGCTGAAAGTCCCCATGGATGAGATCATCCAAATTCAGGACAAGGTGCGCGGTAATGTACAATTCCAGAGTAACGAGCTAGACGACAAAATCTTGCTCAAAACCGACGGGATGCCCACCTATCACCTGGCCAACATCGTGGACGACCACCTGATGCAGATTACGCACGTCATTCGTGGCGAGGAGTGGCTGCCCAGCACGGCGCACCACATACTCCTGTACCGTGCTTTTGGTTGGGAAGATACCATGCCCATTTTTGCGCATTTACCCCTCATCCTCAAACCGACGGGTAAGGGTAAACTCAGCAAACGCGATGGCGACAAACTCGGCATTCCCGTTTTCCCACTGTCGTGGAAGGGGGCGACGCCAGAGGATTCCTTCACGGGCTTCCGCGAATTTGGCTTCGATCCGCGGGCAGTACTCAACTTCCTGGCCTTTTTAGGTTGGAACCCCGGCACGGAGCAGGAGCTTTTTGACCTCGACGGACTCATCCAAGCTTTTAGTCTGGATAAGATCAGCAAGGGTGGTGCTCGTTTCGATTTTGATAAGGCCAAGTGGTTCAACCAGCAGTACATCATCGGTACGGATAACGCCGCCTTAGTCGAGCAAATTAAGCCGCTACTGGCGGACCAAGGCGTAGACCAAGACGATGCTTTCCTGACCACTTTCGTGGAACTGATGAAAGAGCGGGTCACCTTCTTCGGCGACTTCTACGACAACGGTTACTACTTCTTCGAGCCGGTCCGCGAGTACGACGCCAAAACCATCCGTAAGAAGTGGAAACCGGAGCGCTTACCGCAATTCCAGGAGCTACAATCCCAACTTCGGGCCGCGGGCGACCTGGACGAAGCGGGCGTGAAAGCACAAGTGGAAGCCTTCATGGCCAAGCACGAACTGGGTTTCGGTGCCGTTTTACCTATTCTACGCGTGGCCGTAACGGGTACGATGAAGGGGCCATCCATCTTCGGCGTCATGGCCCTCCTCGGCAGCGCGGAAGTAGACGAGCGTTTGACCAAGGCATTTGCCGCTTTTGGTGAAGGTTAACTTAGTCAACTCAACGTTTGGCTAAAGCGTCCTTGATCCCCGCTAAGCCCGCATTGAACGCATCCAGTTGCGCCAAAATTTGGGCCATCCGATCCGTACCGTCCGCCGAGGCGAATAGCTTGTTCTTGTTGAAGGTTGCTTTGATGTCCGTCCAGCGGGCTGCTTCCTTGGAGCTTTGCAGCCCGAGGAGTTCCTTCAGCTTCAAGAAATTCGCTTCGGCGTCGGCGGTTAGGGTTTGAACCTCGCCTTCGTAGTGGGCTAAGATCAGGGTATTCAGTTCCGTATCGTTCATGATCGGCGATACCTTTTCGGCCAGCTTATTCATGTTGCGGTAAGAACCCTGTAACTTAAACGCAGGTTCGGTCCGGTAAGCATCTGCCATCGCTGCCGACTGGATGTACGCTTGGTTGACCGTCAGCACTACGTCGCGGATGTATACCAATTTGGTGAGTACGTTGATGTACTCGCGCAATTCCTCGCCGCTGTAGTTACCTGCCAAATCAAGCTGATCGAGTTGGGCGGTTTCAATGCCCTGAATCATTTGGTAAACGTCCGCCCGCTGCTTCATTACCAGTGGAGCTAGCGTCGGATTCGAGGTCAGCGCATTCTCCAAATAACTCATGCGGAACACCTGCTTGGAGTCCCCGATGATGTCGCCCAGATTATAAATATCGGCACGATTGGCCAACATGTCCGGGATTTGAAAACGCGCACCGCTCTCCGTGTACGGATTACCCGCCATCACTACACACACGCGGCGACCCCGTAGGTCGTAGGTCTTGGGGCGACCTTGGTAAACGCCCTCAATCTTGCGCTGCGCATCACAAAGCGAGATGAATTTTTGTAGTAATTCGGGATTACAGTGCTGTATATCATCCAAGTAAAGCATGATATTATCGCCCATTTCTAGGGCCAGGTTCAGCTTCTCCAACTCCTTACGGGCCGCCATGCTCGGCGCATCCTGGGGCGCTAGGGAGGTTACCTCGTGTCCAATAGCCGGACCGTTGACCTTAACAAAAATCAAGCCCAAGCGATTGGCAATGTACTCCATCAGGGTCGTCTTACCGTAGCCCGGCGGCGAAATGAGTAACAACAGTCCCATCCGGTCCGTCCGGGTCTGCTCACCGACGGTACCGATTTGCTTAGCAAAATTATCCCCAAAAATGGGTAGATACACTTGGTCAATCAAGCGATTACGCACGAAGGAACTGAGCACTTTGGGCGCGAACTCCTCCAACTGCATCTCCTCGCGGAAGCTCGCCGTCAATTTCCGCTTACGGGCTACAAACGCCGCGTACTGCGGGGCCGTCGTTTCCACGAACGTGGCTAAGCGGGTCATGAAACTGTGATAGTTTAGGGTGTAACCCGCCTCGGTCAGTAAGCTATGCTCACCACGCAAATCGGGTAACTGCACCGTCAGGGACGCTTCAACTACCTGCCACTTTACATTTTTATCCAACACCATTAGTAGTGCCAATTCTTGCTCGTATCCTGCGGACTCCACCTGACCTTCCAGGTACGCTTGCGCCCACTTACGGGCTAGTAGAAACTGCTGATGAGGCTGGTCCGCCAATAGCTGCAACGAATCCCGAAAGCGCGTCAGTGCTTTCTGCTTTTTGAGTTGTGCTTGCAGGTTTTTCCAGTGAGTTTGTACCACTTGACCCGTCGTAAACGTAGGATGCTGCGTCAGCTCCCCAAACAAATAGGCGGCGGCTGGTGGTGCCCAGTGTGTCGGGAACAAGGCCGTCGTTTCCGCAAACGTAAAAAGGGCTTCCGCCAAAGCTGCTTCTAGGTAGTCAAACTCACTGGAATGAGGAAACACCTGCAAAATCACCTGCGCACTTTGCAACTGCTTCTGCCACTGCTCCCGCTGCGCGTCGGTTACAAAACGGTGCCACCAGAGCAGGGCCAGGGTCCGTACCACGGGCGGGTACCGCAACAGACCCACCGCCTGACGCATTCGTAAAAGCGCAGCCAAAATTTGCGCCGCATCCTCATCGTGTACGCCTTTGGTGTAGCCTTCTTGGTAACGACCTGCGGCAGCGTTTTGCACGTACGGGCGTAGCGTTTCCAAGTCCGTTCCCCACTGCTCCGCCTCGGCTGGTGTCAACAGCTGGTACGCCAGATATTCCGCCCGGTAAACCGCTTTATTCTCGGATACTAAGGTCTGCTGCCAAACGGGCTGCGCCGCCGTGATTTGCTCGTCGGCCAGCGGTAGGTAGAAATTTGTCCCCGTTAGGTGATACAGTAGTTCGTCCCCTTCGTTCACGACGGTCAACTCCAACGGTTGTTGGTTCACCGAGAACTTATGCCGACCAAACTGGATCACATTTTCCCCATCGACGTAGAGTTCCTGGCGGTCGCGGAGGCTGCGCAGGGCGTCTTCTTGCAGGGTTTTGAGCTGCGTTTGCAAACGATCCGCCTTGTTGCTATCCTCCATTGCGTGCAACTGCTGGATGATGTCGCGCACCTTGTCGACCATCAAATCGGAAGCGAAAAAGCTGTTGATTTCGCCGAGTTCCTTGATGTTGTCCGTCCGCTTTTGAATACCCGTGAAGATACGCTCGGCGGCCTTGGCCAGGGCCGTGGTGCGGTTATTGCGAGCTTCGACCAAGCTATTACGACGATTCTCTAGGGCCGCGTAGATTTCCTCGCGCTTTTCAGCCAGTTGCAGGGTAAAGTCTTCGACTTCGGCAAATTTACTGTCCAGTTCTTCGAGCTGTACCATCAACTTAGTCAGCACTTCGTCACAGCGGGCGGGCGTGTCGGCGAGGTCCAGGTAATTGATGAGGCTCTGGTCCAGTAACTTGAGTTGCGCACCGAACTCGGCGGCCGATTCTTGGGTCCGAAACTGCTGCGTCCGCTTCTTGATGGCCGCCTTGTGCTGGTTGAGTTGCGTGAATAGTACCGAAATCGCATCGACGATGGCCGTGGTATGCGTCGCGTCCTCAATTTTGAGGTTACTTACCATTTCTACTAAGAGCTCCAACTGCTGACTGATGTCGTCAAAGCGAGCTTCCAGGTCCGTAGCTTCCCGGGCGGTTTGGAGGGCACCGATGTTGGCGGCTTCGGCCAGAATGAGGTCCTCGTAGGGTTGTAGCGCTGCGGGTTGCAACAGGAATTGCACACAAGCTTCGGCCAAACGGTCGTTGGCCTTGCGCGTCTCTTCTTCTAGGTCAGTAATGAGACCTTCGTTGGTAAACGGTAGCTCTTTGAGGGCCAGCAACTCCCCCCGCAACGTGCGTAATTGGGACAGCTTCCCCACAAAATCCTCAATACTATCCAGACGATCCCGACGGATACGGTCCAGCAGCGTTTTGACCTTATCGGACACTTCGGCCAACGCATTATTCGTCTGCCGTTGGGCGCGTAGTTTCTTTTCAAATTCCTCGACGGCCGCTTGCGCCGTAGCGCGAATGGCCCGCAGATCGTGCGCCAGTTGGAAGGTCTGCGCCTCGTCAATCCAGTAGTAGGCGTCTAGCACGTCAGTACAGCGCTTGACGAGGTCTTCGTACAAATTAGCGTAGGAATCCTCCTTCCCGCAAAGGGTCAGTACCTCCTGGCATTCGGCCATGGCCTTGACGATGTCTTTGTTACCAATTTTGAACAGATAACTGTCTTGCTGTGCCGATGGTACAGCAGCTCCGGTCACGAAGGGCGTTTGCCAAATCTGCATCACATGGTGCTTAATCGGCTCTTCCTCGGCCCGGAAATAGCACAGCTCGCCGTCGGGAAAGAGCGTAAATCCATGACAAATGATCGGCGTGGCCACTTCCTGACTGATAATGTTATAAGGTAACAATACCATCTGCCCCGGTAGCTCGTGGTAAAATACGAAGAGGTGATCTTCCCCATTGCTGGCGCTGATGCGTCGCTTAAAACGTAAGCCGCCCGCCTGCTGATCAAAGACTTTGTACTCGCCCGTTTGCAGATAGTAGCCGTTGGCAAAAATCAGCCCCTGCCCTTCCGGGAGAAGGATGCCCGACTCCTGCAAAGCGTCTACGCGCTTCACTTGCTGAATTTTTTCGTTGTAAACGAAGTAGCGCGCCGCCTCCTGGTACGGCTGTATTTTGAGCGCAATGAGGTTGCCCAAATCCGCGTATGCGAAGGTTGCATCGTCCAAGGTCTGATCGGGATAGTCGACGGCTTCGCGGTAAATACCGAGACCGTCATCCGTGTTATCCTCAATCTTGATGGTCAAATCTCCCCCGACGGTTTCCACAAATACGCGGTCTAGGATGGACACGTGCGGATGCTTACCCACGCGCTGATCGTCGCGGGTAGCCAAGCGCCAGCGAAACTCGTACTGCTCCGGAAAACGTACTTCGTGATCCGAACGGTTGTCGACGTATTGCAAACCCTCATCGGTCACCAACCACTTGAAAGTCTTGAAATCGGTCGTCTGCTCGTTCAGGTGAAAGACCATATATAGAAAGCGTCCGCGCCGCGCAAAACGGGCGAAAAAGGCATCCTTGTAGTAACGGTACAGGTTCTGAAAATCGGTGATGAACTTCTCCTGCTGAATAAACTGCAAGCTGTCCTCCTTGAATCGCTGCCCGGCAAACCGATACGCACTGAACACATCCGACAGCTGTATCCCCGACCGCAACCCAATGTGGACATTATACCCAAATAGACACAAGTCGCCGATGGCCACCATGTCGCGGGCGGTGCAGTAGTTGCTGGTGTGAATACGGTCGTTTGCTACGAGGGCCGTCTCAATAGAACCGAAGACTTCCTTGCGGGCACTGTTGAGTTGCTGCAAGCGCTGGCGCAGATCGTCGGCTTGAGTCTGTAGGCGGTTACGGATGATGTCGTAGGTGCCGGTGTCGAGGGCTATGGTGGGTTGGGTCATGCGTTTTGGTTTATAGTTGTACATTGTGAGGGTGCTCTCTGCGTTCGCGGTTGTATCCCGACCTGCGGTCGTGATGGTTGTAGTCGCTGCGCTCCTGGTTGTGTTCTCCCGTACCTTCGGTCGGTATCACGGTTATACTCGCTACGCTCGTGGTGAGACCTACTACCATGCGAAGCGTACCACCAAAACTGCGCAGCAGTTACAATCGCGTTCGCTTTAGCGATAAGCACTACCTGTAGAGGCTGGCGTTAACAAGTTTTTTGTTTGTTTTTCAAATTTTAGAACAATTCAGTAAATTTGTTCATTCTCTGAAGATTTACAAACAGCAGGAAAATGAATTACCGCGATCTCGAAATCTGGCAATTAGCGCGTGCGCAAGCCATTGATATTCATAAAATGAGTTTGCAATTGCCTAAATTTGAGTTGTACGAAACAGGCTCTCAAATTCGGCGTTCTTCCAAGTCCGTCCGGGCGAATATTGTTGAAGGAACTGGCCGACGTCGTTATAAAAAGGACTTCATTCGATTTTTGATCTACGCCAAATCATCCCAAGATGAAACCATCGATCATCTAGAGTCCCTGTTTGAAACGGGTTCTTTGACCGATGAGGCACTTTATGAAACTTGCCGAAAAAGAGGTATTGCATTGGGTATTAAGTTGAATCGGTTTATTGATGTTATTGAGCGGCGGGAGTAGTTCGCTGTGCTCACGGTTGTGCTCACTGCGCTCGCAGGGGTACTCGCTATGCTCGTGGTAGTACTTTGTGGTTGTATTCGCTGCGCTCATGGCCGTACTCACCACGTTCGCGGGGGGCTCGTTGCACTCGCGGTTGTATTCGCTATTCTCAGGTTGTGCTCACTGCGTTTGCGGGGGTACTCGCTACGCTCGTGTTTGTATTTGCTGCGCTCATGGGGTGTGCTACTGCTGGCCTTGGTCTGCCACCTCGGTAAACCGAAGAATTAATGTCGCATTTATTCGCAACTACCGATCTTGAGCGTAGTTATCGAGTCAACTTTAACATGATTGGCTTAGACGGGCGCCCACAGGTTA
>JBCDIR010000102.1:0-7479 GCA_038748735.1 Bacteroidota bacterium
ATTCGTCCAGCGTAGTCGAAAGGTACTGTAATTGAAAGAGTTAGGCAGGCGTTCACTGCAAATAAGTGCTCATTCACGGCAAGTCCGGTGGGGGGTGTTAATCGCTTGTTAATATGTTGAACTTCTGTTCCTGGTGAAAGGTTCCAAGGGGTAGCGACTTATCGTATCAAATGAAAGCCAACATGCTACGTTATCTACTCAGCGCATTGTTCTTAGTGGCGCTGCTTTCCAACTTATCAAGTCAGATGGCTTTACCCGCAGAAGAAGGGTTATTCTTACGTCGTTCGGCGGAGCGCATTATTATTGATGGCAAAGTGGACGAAGCGGCTTGGTTCAGTGGCCGCTCAGCCGAAAATTTTTGGGAAAACTTTCCCTCCGATTCTACCCGCTGCGAGCAGAAGACGGAAATCTACATGACCTACGACGATGAGCACCTCTACATCGCGGCCAAGTGCTACGCAATGGGGAAGAATTACGTTGTACCTAGTCTGCGTCGGGATTACCGGGCGGGCGGTAGTGACAACCTGACCTTTTTGCTGGACCCCTTCCGGGACCGGACCAATGCCTTCGTTTTTGGGATGAACCCCTACGGCGTAATGCGCGAAGCCCTGATTTCTAACGGTGGCGAAAGCCCGGCGGATTGGCTGGGCGCTTGGGATAATAAATGGCGTGGCGAATCGGCCATTTTTGACGATTATTGGTCGTGCGAAATAGCGATTCCCTTCAGTTCCATCCGTTTTCCGGAAGGAGAAAATAAATGGTATTTCAACAGTTACCGTTTCGATACCCAGTCGAATACTCGCTCGACTTGGCAGCCGATTCCCCAGAATCAGATCATTATGAGTCTGGCGTATATGGGTAATATGGAGTGGGAAGAAGCCCCACAGAACAGCAAGCGCAGCATTTCGCTCATCCCTTACGTGACGGGGAGTACGGCCAAAGATTTTGAAGAAGGAACGCCCTCCGAGCAAAGCTTCGGCATCGGCGGGGACGCTAAAGTTTCCATTAGTTCTGGTCTGAACTTGGACTTAACCATCAATCCGGATTTTAGTCAGGTGGAGGTGGATCGCCAAGTGATTAATACCAGCCGTTTCGAGATATTTTTTCCCGAGCAGCGGCAGTTTTTCCTAGAGAATGCAGATTTGTTTGCCCGCTTCGGTGACGACCGCGCCAACCCATTCTTTTCGCGGCGTATCGGCGTAGCGCAGGATACGGCGGGAAGTAATTTTTCTAACCCGATCTACTTTGGTGCTCGCCTGAGCGGTAAGATTGGCAACGATTGGCGAGTGGGTTTACTCAACACCCAAACGGCCAACGAAGAGGCCGCGGGTTTGCCGAGTTACAATTATACCGTAGCAGCGGTTCAGAAAAAAGTATTCGCCCGTTCTAACGTCGGTGCCATTTTCGTCAATAAGGAAACCTTTGCGGAAGTGGGAGAGGAGTTTACCGAAGATTTTCAGAATTATAACCGCGTTTTTGGGCTGGACTACAACTTGGCCTCCGCTGATAATCGGTACACGGGGAAGGCTTACTTTCACCACTCTTTCACTCCCGATCAGCGCAAGCGCGCCTACTCCCACGGTGCCCGCTTAGATTTTCGCAACCGCAACGTATCCTGGGGCATTGAGCAGCGTACGGTCGGGGAAGGCTTCGATGCGGAGGTCGGCTTTGTACCGCGTCGGAATTATACGCAGATCAACCCGCGGGCGGAACTGTTTTTCTATCCCGAAAAAGGCATCGTCAACCGCCACGGACCTCGCCTACGTTCCCGCTTTTTGTGGACGCCTGGCGAAGGCTACACGGACCACGGCATCAGCCTCGGCTGGGATGTGCAGTTCAAGAGCAACGCCAGTTTGCGGGCGGGTTTCTTCAATGAGTACATCTACTTACTCGAAGATTTTGACCCCTCGCGCACGGACGCCACGCCATTGCCCGGTGAGCAGGGCTACAATTACACCCGCTTTTTCATCAACTATCGGTCGAACAATCAGCGGCAGTTCTTTTTCAACCTCAACCCTTCCGTCGGACAATTTTTCAACGGCTACCGCTACGGCATCAACTCTAGTTTCACGCTGCGTTATCAGCCGCTGGGACAGATCGCAATGACGGTAAACTATAACTACATTGATTTACCCGAACCCTATGCCCAGACCGGTTTGTTTCTTATCGGGCCACGCATTGACCTGACGTTTTCCAAGAGTGTATTCTTGACCACTTTCGTGCAATACAACAACCAGGCGGAGAACGTAAATATCAATGCGCGCCTCCAGTGGCGTTTTGCCCCCGTTTCCGACTTTTTCTTGGTGTACACCGATAATTACAACTCCATGGACTGGAACGTGAAGACCCGCGCACTGGTCGCTAAGGTCACGTACTGGCTCAATACCTAAATATGAACGCTGAATCATTGAACTTACCAAAACTGACGGAGGAGGTTCGCGCAATTGCCCGTTCCGCCGGAGCGTTTCTGCTGGCTGAACTGGGAAAAGTAGGCCAGGAACAAATCGAAACTAAAGCGCTGAATAGCTTGGTCAGTTACGTAGATCGCACGGCAGAAGAGCAGATCGTAGCTGCACTGCAACCGCTACTCCCCGCTGCGGGCTTTCTGACGGAGGAGGAGACCGTCGCTCAACTCGCTCAGCCAACCCGCTGGATTATTGATCCTTTGGACGGTACGACTAACTTTCTGTACGGCGTACCGATTTTTTCGGTCAGTATTGCGCTGGAGATAGCGGGGGAGTTGGTTTTGGGCGTGGTGTACGAACCCAACCGGGACGAATGTTTCTACGCATGGCGGGGTGGCGGCGCATGGTGCAACGAACGTCCGATACGCGTACGCCAGCAGGCAAACTTAGCGCAGGCGTTACTCGCTACGGGTTTTCCGTACTACGATTATAGTCGCATGGGAAATTACTTGCAGTTGTTTCGGTACCTAATGGAAAACACGCGGGGTTTGCGGCGCTGTGGCTCGGCGGCGGTGGATTTAGCTTACGTGGCCGCTGGCCGTTTTGACGGTTTTTACGAGTATAGCCTCAGCGCCTGGGACATTGCTGCGGGGATGGTCTTGGTGCGCGAAGCTGGCGGGACCGTTACCAACTTTAGTGGTCAGGATACCAGTTTACAAACCGGAGAAATACTCGCGGCCAGCAACGGTATCTACCCTCACTTGTTGACTAGTCTGAAACAACGGATGTAGACAATAAAGTGGTACTTTCGTGCCATCAAGTCTCATAAAATGACTATCGTAACAATTTGTATGTAGTCACTTTTGATGATCTGGAACCAACGATTTTCCTCCTTGGCTCTCGGCTCAGCCGAGACCAGATAAATAAACAATAACCATTTTTTTACTAAATTATTCAGACTATGAAAAAGCTGATGTTTGCTACACTAGCTTTACTTTTATCCATGAGCACTTTTGCTCAAATTAATGTGCCATCGGCCAGCCCATCTTCCGAAGTGACTCAATCAATTGGGTTGATGGAAGCCACGGTCAACTACGCACGCCCGAGCAAAAAAGGTCGTACGATCTTCGCGGCGGACGGCTTGGTTCCTTACGGCAAAATCTGGCGCACGGGGGCTAACGCCGCAACGAAGCTGACCCTCAGCGCAGATGCCATGATCGGTGGCGAAAAGGTGAGCGCAGGGGAGTACGCCATCCTGACGATGCCCACGGCTGAGTCTTGGACCTTCATGCTCTACCCTTACGAAAGCAGCTCTTGGAGCAGCTACCGCGAGAAAGACCCAGCCATGAAATTGATGGCCAACGTCAAAGCAACGGCGGCGACGGTAGAGACGTTCACCATTGCGTTCAACAACCTCACCAATACCTCTGCTTCCCTCGATTTCATGTGGGATAACACTATGGTGAGCTTGCCCGTAGGCCAGGAGATTCACGAACAAGTGATGGCGGACATCAAGCGCACGATGGCAGGTCCTTCGGCTGGAGACTACAATGCTGCGGCGGGTTACCTGCTTGACCAAGGCGAAGACCTAGAAACTGCCCTGATGTACAGCGAAAAAGCGACTGCTGGTGACAGCCCTCGCTTCTGGATGGTGCGCCGCAAGGCACTCATTTTGGCGGAACTGGGCCGTAAAGACGAGGCTATTGCTGCTGCTAAGCAGTCTATGAGCTTGGCTAAAGAAGCGGGTAATGCCGACTACGTGGCCCTCAACCAAAAGTCCATCGCCGAGTGGACGAAGTAAGACCGGGCTGAGGTTTGAGTAGTGATTAGTGAACAAGTCTATTAATCACTACTCACCATTCCATGCTGTGAATTCTGTATTGTAATCGGCTAAAATACCAGTAGTCTTCCCGACGGTGTCCGTCCTATCTTTGTATCCATGAAGACGACTTATCCTCCCACTTTTAGCCGCCGTGCGGTATCCCTCATTTTTGCTATTAACGGTTTTTTGTATACTAACTGGGCGGCGCGCATCCCGCGTTTGCAGGAGATGTACGGCCTATCGGAAGGGCAGATTAGTATGATTTTACTGGCACACGGTATTGGCGCTCTGTTGATTATGCCACTGACGGGAAAGCTCATTGCCCGTACGGGTAGTCGGGTATTGACGATGGTTATGCTGTTGCTTTTTTGTAGCCTGACCATGTTCATTCCATCCTTTCCATCCATTTGGGGAATCGGTACGGTGCTTTTCCTCGTTGGGGCGTCGGCGGGTTCGCTGGACATTGCCATGAATGCCCAGGCATCCCTCATCGAACAGGATTACGGGCGACCGATTATGTCCTCTTTTCACGCTATTTTTAGTGCGGGCATGATGCTGGGGGCGAGTAGTGCGGGTTTGTTTACGCAGTGCGGGGTAAGCGTACAGTGGCACTTGGTCATTGTAGTGACGCTAGCCATTTCATTGGCGCTTTTTGCTATCCGCTACTTGGTGTACGACCAACCCGAAACGCAATCTACTGCGGACCAGACAGCTACCACTAGCATTTGGCAACGCCCCCGCGTGCTGGTGTTGGGGATCATCGCTTTTTGCTGCATGTTGGGCGAGGGGTCCATGACCGACTGGACGGCGCTCTACTTGGAAAAAGTGAGTATGGGAAGTCCCGATTGGTCGGCGTTCGGCGTAACGGCATTTGCTGCAGCGATGATGATTGGACGCTTCTTGGGAGACGAAGCTCGCCAGCGTTTGGGGGATAGCTTGCTGATGAAAACGGGGGCCATTTTGGCCGCAACGGGCCTAGTCGTAGCGCTAGTGTTTCCCAGTATCCTGCCGGGGATCTTGGGTTTCTTCCTCGTCGGATTAGGTTTATCGACCATTGTCCCCATTGCGTATAGCGTGGCGGGTAACTTGCCGGGTTTGGCACCGGGCGTAGGCATTAGTATGGTCACCTCCATTGGCTACGCCGGTTTCCTGGTCGGCCCTGCGATGATTGGCCTGTTGGCGGAGTGGCAAGGTTTACGTTTCGGGATGACTTTTGTACTGTTGCTTTTTGTGGTCATGTTATTGCTGAATTTCAGTCGTTATCTGCGGACTGAGTCGGTGGCGGAGTAGCGTTTACCGCCTGCGTACTTTTCCTTATTTTTGTAGGAAAGTCTACTTATGAATATCCTTATGGTCTGTTTGGGCAACATCTGCCGTAGTCCACTAGCGGAAGGTATCTTAGCCGCTAAGGCTGCCGCTGCTGGCCTGGACTGGACGGTCGATTCTGCGGGGACTTCTGCTTACCACCTGGGCGATGCACCCGACCCCCGTTCCGTCGCCATTGCGCGCCAGCGAGGGTTAGACATTAGCCAGCAAACCGCTCGCCAATTCCGGGTAGCGGACTTCGATCAATTTGATTTCATTTTTGCGATGGACGCCAGCAACCAGCGTGATATACTGCGCTTGGCCCGTACGGATGTCGACCGCACGAAGGTGCAGGCAATTCTCCCCTACGTAGGCCATCCCGATCTCCAAAACGTTCCCGATCCGTACTGGGATGATAATGGCTTTGCATTTGTCTACGACTTATTGGATAGCGCTTGCGCTATTTTGCTAGAAAAACTACCAACTAAGCAATAGACTTTAACCCGGGCGTATTAACCCTTACTTTTGTAGCTGAGCAAAAATAAAATTTCCCGCTCGTAAGGGTCTCCGCCCCGAGCACCATAACCACAACCATGAGCAAACAAGCATTCGATAAAATTTGGAAGATGATCGGGCTGCGCTACACTTCGCATCCGTGGCACGGTATTGACATCCACGAGGATGCTCCCGAAATCGTGACGTCCTTCATTGAAGTGATTCCCTCGGATACGGTCAAGTACGAGATTGACAAAAAGTCGGGCTATTTGATGATTGATCGACCGCAGAAGTTTTCCAATATCGTTCCGGCGCTCTACGGTTTCGTACCCCAAACCTATTGCAAGGACCAAGTGGCCGAATACTGCATGCAGCAAACCGGACGCACGGGTATCGTGGGCGACGATGATCCTTTGGACATCTGCGTACTCACCGAACGCGAGGTCACGCACGGTAACATCATCGTCAACGCCGTCCCCATCGGTGGTTTCCGTATGATCGACGGGGGCGAAGCGGATGACAAGATTATTGCTATCATGGCCAAGGACGAGGTGTACTCCGCGTGGCGTGATATTTCGGACGTCCCCTCTACGGTCTTAGATCGTTTGCAGCACTACTTCCTAACCTACAAACAGCTCCCTGGCGAGTCGCCCAAGTGCGAGATCACCCACATCTACGGCCGCGATGAAGCCCACGAAGTCATCCGCCGCAGTAAAGCCGACTACAAAGCGAAGTTTGGCGACCTGGAAACGGCCTTGTCCGTGACGCTTTTTGAAGCGTTTAGCTTTAGTCAGCGGCAGCAGGAGTTGTTGAAGGATGTGTAGACTAGTGATATTAGACTTGCAAAAGTCCGTTTATTCTAGTAAATTAATATAAAATTATTTCTATGGCAACCGTAAACGTGGCTAAGGCTGATCGCTCAGCACAAACGGAGGGAACGGCATACATTTCGCTGGATACTTTTCTGACGAAGTACGCAGATGTAGAAGACGGCATGAAGTACGAGTGGAATGATGGTATTGTAGAAATAACGGAAAGTATGAATCAAGAGCAGCTGAAAATTTATAACAACCTCCTCCGTTGCTTCGTCGAAACTGAGCATTTTAGAGTAGGAGGTATTCTTACTGCTGAGACAGACATGTTTACCAGCGAAAACCAACTCCGCCGTCCAGATTTAGCCATCTATACCAAAGCACAAATTGAAGCAGCAGCCAAAGGCGAAAACCAAGTGGCGGCTTGGGTGGCCGAAGTAATCTCCAATTCCGATAATCTCAAAAGAACCGATCTTAAAATCGACGAATACTTCGCCGCTGGCGTACAGGTCGTTTGGCAAATCATGCCTTTCTCCCAAAAAGTATATGTATTTACCGCCCCAGAAGAGCTGAGCGTTTGCCGAGGAGAGACAGTTTGTAGTGCGGCGCCTGCTTTTCCCACATTTGAGTTAGCTGCTGA
>JBCDIR010000103.1:0-7473 GCA_038748735.1 Bacteroidota bacterium
TCCATCACGCTGCGCATCACCATCATGCTGTACACAAACACGGTGATGTACATAAAAAACGCCATGACCATGCCGATGAAAGCCGCAATTTCTCCGGCCATAGAGGTACCCACTTCCACATCGGGCGAGACGGGCGTGGGGTTGATTTCCACTTCACTGTCGAGGGCTTTGAGGCTGCGCTCGTCCAGTTGCAGCTCGGTAATTTTGTGCTTCCGCAGCGCATCGTGGACGCGGTCCTGGAGGATGGGTTCCAGCTCCAGGGTCAGCTTTTGGTCCGTGTAGTAGCGGGCGGTGTAGCGCTTTTGTTGGAGGTTACCCGCCTTGGGCGTGACGAGGATGCCGTGGTAGTCCATTTCGCTAAAATTCTCTTTCAGCGTCTCCAAGTCGGTATTGACCAGTTTGAAGTAAATGTTCTGCTCGTCGGCAATGCCCCCTGCGAAAATCTCCCCCTCGTCGATGACGGCGATGCGGAAGGCTTCGTCGCTTTTGTACGAAAAAATGTAGCTGACTACCGCAATGAACAGCCCGAAGGCTAGCGGCGTCAGGAGCGTAGCCAAAATGAACGACTTGCGGCGCACGCGCGTCCAGTATTCCCGTAGGATGATGAGTCGAAGTTGCTTCACGGTCGTTGGTCGAATTTTAAAAACGTAATCATTTGTCTAGTCATGTAGCTGTACTAGCGTGGTTACCACGGAGTGCTCAGAGGGGCTCACGGAGGGGCGCAGAGGTTTTTACTTTGGGCACGAGACGCAGTCCCTCTACCCTCTACCCAGAGGGACGCATCAGCGTTCCGATCCCGCTACCAAAAGCAGCGGTTCTACTTCCCAACTATGGGCACGAAACAGTGTCCTTCTACCCGCTACCCAAAGTCTCGGCTCAGCCGAGACGGTCCCACTACCGCAGCGGAATAAGTAAACACATCACACTAGGTATCCGCAACACGGGACACCACCCCTTCGTGCACAATTTGTATGAAAATCTCATTCAAACTCGGCAGAATTTCCGCAAAGGACCGAATCTGCACCCCACTCGCCAGCACCTCCGGCAGCAGACTATTAGCCGTAGCCGTCGTCGCCGCTGCGAAGGTAATTGACTGCCGCTCTTCCGCGACGATCTCGTACTTCGTTCGGAAGTCAGCAGGTAATTCTTCCCGATATTCCAAACGAAAATGGTGCTTTTTATAGCGCTCGCGCACCGCGTCGACGGGACCTTCCAGTACGTTCTGGCCCGCGTTGATGAGGGCGATATATTCACAAACTTCCTCTACTTGCTCCATGCGGTGCGTGGAAAAGATGATACTGACACCCTCCGCATTCAAGCGGCGAATTTCGGCTTTGATGCGGTTAGTGTTCACCGGGTCAAGGCCCGAAAACGGCTCGTCGAGGATGAGCAGGCTGGGGTTGTGTAAAACAGTAGAAATGAACTGCACCTGCTGTTGCAACCCTTTAGACAGCGACTCCACGGGCTGGCTCCAGCGCTCGGTCAAGTCCAGGCGGGTGAGCCAATCGTCAGCGGCGGTTTTGGCGGCTTGGCGCGTCAAGCCTTTGAGTTGGCCAAGGTAAAGAAGGTGTTCACCCACCTTCATTTTTTTGTACAAACCGCGCTCTTCCGGCAGGTAGCCAATCTGACGGGGGTGATCGGCGTGGAGGGCCTCACCGTCCAGCCGGATGCTACCTTCGTCGGGCCGCGTGATGGTCGTAATCATGCGAATGAGCGAAGTCTTGCCCGCCCCGTTCGGTCCCAACAAGCCAAAGATGCTGCCCTTGGGTACTTGTAGACTGACGGCGTCGACGGCTACCTTTTCGCCGTAGCGTTTCGTTACGCCACTGATGTCTAGTATGGTTGAATTCAACGAATCCTTAAATTTTATCGAGTCACTAAAAACGAATCAGAAAATCTGGTGGTGCTCCCAGTCCAAGGTGAGATCACTATAAATAGTTACTTTTGATTTCCTGTAACTATTCATATCCATTACTGGATTGGTCAAGAACCCGCAATTTTTTGGTCCCTTTTTTAGTGTAGGAGTTAGCATGATAGAATCAGGCTAATTACAAGCTAAACAAGGGACTAAAGTCAAAAAATTGCCTATCCTGGCTCACGTTAGTGACCAGGTCAATAATTATGGCCCCGCAATGATACAAAAACCTGCCACAAACCACCTCCAAGCGCGCTGGATAGTGCTCGTCAACCTGCGGGCGGGTGATGGACGCTACCTGTCTAAGTGGCCCGCTTTGCGTCTGCGGATCGAAAAACTACTGCCCCGGGCGCAGATTCAAGTAACGAAAAATACGGGGGAAGTCCGTGAGTTTTTGAATACCGCCTTAAGCGAGGGTACCCGCCACGTCCTCGCCGTCGGGGGCGACGGTACGGCGCACCAAGTAGTCAATGCGATCATGCGGCAGAACACCGTCCCGGCGGTGGAGATCGTCTTCACACTCTTTCCGTTAGGTACGGGCAACGATTGGGTGAAAACCCACGGCATCCCCACTCGCTGGGACTGTTGGACTGACTATTTGCGCCAAGCTCAACCCCAGCAACAAAGCCTCGGCTACGCCGAATACCTGCGGGATGGGGAACCACGCAGTAGCTATTTCCTCAACGTGGCGGGCCTGGCTTACGACGCATTTGTCGTCAAGGCCTTGGCGGAAAAACAGTCGCGCTTACCGGCAAAAATCTACTATCTGTGGTCGGTGCTGCGCTGTTTGTTGAGTTACACGCCGCAGCGGGCGCGGTTGCGGTTCAACGAGCAGGTCGTCGAGGAGGCTTTTTACACCATCAACCTCGGAGCGTGCCGCTATTCGGGTGGTGGGATGCAGTTTGTGCCGCAGGCCGATCCCAGTGCGCCCGACTTGGGCCTGACCTACGTACGCGGCATGAGTCCGTGGGCCGTACTACTCAATAGTTACCGCTTTTACGGCGGCCACGTCGCTACTTTTCACGCCGCAACGCTAACGAAAACGAGTACGCTCTGGATTGAACCACTGGATAAAAATGAACCGCTCCTACTGGAGGCAGATGGTGAATTCCTTGGCCAGTGTCCGGCGCGGATTAGTGCGGTACCCGCCGCGTTGACGTTTCTATCCCGGAGAGCGTAAGATCGTTATTTTCGACAAAAATTTTAAAGCTAACACCGCCTAGTGTATAAGTCAGTCAACGGTACAACTCCTTTCTTTCCGCCGCCAAATACGGTTTGTCCCAACTTTTGATGAAATCAAAATTGGGAATAGGCCCTCCTTTGGTAGTCGTTAAAAATCTCCTAAGAAAGGCCGCCAGCGTGCTTCTGCCGTTAAACAATAGTTAAGAGCCGCAACGCCACAGGCCAAGCGCGTATCTTTTCTGTTGAAATTACGTCCACAAAGTGTGGATATTATTTTACTTTTGTCGCCGCAAAACGCGGGACAATCACTAAAAAATCCTTCCGATTATGCGTTATCTTAAATCACTTGCCCTGTTGTGCGGTTGCTTGTTGTTGACCAATTTTGCGGCCAACGCTCAGAAAATCGCTTTCGTAGACGTACAGGAGATACTCGAAAATATTGTCGAATACCAGGAAGCCCAGACGGAATTAGACCGTTTGGCGAACCAGTGGCGGCAAGAAATTGCCCAAGAATACGATATTATTAAGGGCATGTACAACCGTTACCAAGCAGAACAAGTCCTTCTCAGCGAGGATGCTCGGCAAACGCGCGAGCAGGAGATCATGGACAAGGAAAAAGCCGTGCGCGAAATGCAGCGTGACCGCTTTGGCCCCGAAGGTCGTTTGTTCAAGCGTCGCCAGGAATTGGTACAACCCATCCAGGAACAGGTGTACAAAGCCATTGAGGAATTTGCCACCGACCGCAGCTACGACTTTATCTTCGACCGCTCTAGCGACTCGGGCATGATATTCACCAATCCAGAATACAACAAGACGCAGGAGATTCTGCGGCGATTATAAATTTACACAAACTAGTCACAAGATGAAAAGCATACTGAGAATTAGTGCCTTAGCTTTAATGTTATTTGCCTTTACGTTGCAAGCGGAGGCCCAAGGATTCGGCTACGTAGATAGCCAGACGATTTTGACGGAGCTTCCCGCCTTCAAGCAAGCGGAAGCCAACTTGGAAGCACTGCAAACGCAATTGGAGAAGAAGCTCCAGGCTAGCATTGAGCAACTACAAAAGGACTACCAAGCCCTCCAGCAGAAGGTAGACCGTGGCGAACTATCGCCCGTGCAGCAGCAAACGCAAGTAGAAGCCCTACAAACGCGCGAGCAGCAACTCGGTGCCGAGCAGCAAAACATGGTTACCCAAATCCAGGATAAGCGCCAGGAGCTATTGGAACCCATCTACACCCAACTCAACGACGCGATCAAAGCGGTAGCAGCGGAGAAGGGCTTTACGTTCATCTTCGACAAGCAGGTACTGCTCTTCGGCGAGGAAAGCCAGGACGTGAGCACGGACGTGAAGGCTAAGATGGAAGGATAGGTGGACCGTTTTGGCGGTGCCAAAACTTTGGTAGAGGGATCGGCTCGCAGGCTCGCCTGTGGGTAGAAAAACGGAAGGGCGTTTTTCAGCGTTCTTCGGGGCTATATCATCACGAGTTCCTAAATTTCAGCTTCTTGATGCGTTCATTCGATCATCACATTGGAATATTTGATTCCGGCATTGGCGGCCTTTCGGTCGCCAATGCTGTTTATGGGCTATTGCCCCGGGCGGTGCTGACGTACTACGCCGATACGGCACACGTACCTTACGGACCACGACCACGGGCGGAAATCTTGGCTTTTTCAGAACGTATCACCCGGTTTTTGCTGGACCGGGGGGCGCAGTTGATCGTAGTGGCCTGCAATACGGCAACGGCGGCGGCGCTGCCCGCTTTGCGCAAGCAGTGGCCCAAAATTCCGTTTGTGGGTATGGAACCCGCCGTGAAGCCCGCGGCGGCGGCCACGCGCACTGGTAAAGTTGGGGTACTAGCCACCCAATCGACCATTCAGAGCGAGCGCTACGCTCAACTCATGGCGCGGTACGCGGGTACCGTAGAGGTTCTGGAAAATCCCTGTATAGGTTTGGTGCCGCAGATTGAGGCGGGGGAGTTGCAGACGTCAGCCACCCGAACACTGCTTACCCAAATCGTACAACCCATGCTAGCAGCAGGCGTGGATACCTTGGTACTGGGGTGTACGCATTATCCGTTTATTTTGCCGCTACTGCGGGAGATAGTGGGTCCGCAGGTGCAGCTCATTGATCCGGCTCCGGCGGTGGCGCGGCAGGTAGCGCGGCGATTACAAGGTATCGTAACTACTGATAACCAGCAAATGGCGCACCAGTTTATAGCGTCAGGAGCCTATTCCGCTTTGGCCACTTATACCGACATTCCGTTTGTGGAGTGTGCGGGCTAGGGGTAAGTAGGTTAGCGCTCCTCCTGACCCGCCAAACAAAAATCGACTATCCGTTGCCAAACTGCCTCCGACTGTAGGCTGTGGCCCAGTCCTTGGGTCGTCATCAATTCTGCCTCGGCCCAGTTGTTGGTGATGGCCAAAGCTCCCGCGTAGGGCGCAACGTCATCGTCCTCATCGTGAATAACCAGGCCCGGAAGACGCAAGATTTTAGCAAATTCACTGACGGAATAGTAAGCAATTGGATGGTCCCATCTTTTGACAAAATAATCATCCATGGCCGCAATTGTACGGTGTGATAAGCCTAGCACACGGCGGAAACTCTCCACAAAGTCCGTTAGTTCACCCGGCGTACCCAGCAACACCATCCGCTCGGGACGGACGGGTGCCTGAAACTGGTGAAAATAGTAGACCGCCGCCATTCCCCCCGCCGAGTGGCCAATGAGAATATCCGGTTTGATGGCGTGCATGGCCGTGGTCATACTTTGAGCGTAGCGGTGTACGGAAAACTGTCCACCGCTGGTATGGCCGTGTGCAGGAGCATCCAGTGCGTAAAGGTCAAATCCTGCTGCCAGAAGCCGCTCCGCCAGTTCGTACCAACGCCCACTGTAACTGTCCCACCCGTGCGCCAACAGAATTTTAGGTCCACTACCCGGCCAGTGATAAGTGGCCAATTGCAGCTCTTCATCCGTCAAATAGGCAGTCTCCGCCTTGGCGATGAAGGCTTCTTCGGCGGGTTCGGCCTCGTGCTTAGGCGGGCGTACGAGTACCTGATAAGTTAAATAACCCGACAGGCGCGTAGAAAATCGGTAGCTGCCGTTAAGTACGGTCTGAACCGTCCGGATAGTAAGGTCTTTGGATGGCATGGGGCGAAGGTAGGAAATGTCAGGCCAGCGTTCAAAGTCCCGAAAGCGTCTTCCCGGAAAAATTAATGCACGCTTTACGCCGCCGTTAGGAGCATAAAACGTGCACGCAAAATTGTAGTGTATACTTGTTCTGACTAGAAATCCTCAAAACCACCGATGTGAAAGGAAATGATACCGATGAAGCTACTGAGGTCGTCATTCGTTAGGTCCGGAATTTCATTGACTCCGTTGACCAAGCGGTAGCCACCCGTTACACTCATTTTCAGCCATTCCGTCAAGTTGACCTCGAAGCCGAGTTCGGGGGTGAGGACGAAAATATTATCGCGGAAGATATTGTCGCCGTCTTCGTCAAAGCGGAGGCGGGTTTTACCCCAACCGATTTTTAGGCTACCGTAGGGGTGGATGAGCTTATCTGCTTTGGGTACAAAACCCAGCCAGAGTCCACCGTGGCTAAATTTCATATCGTACTGCCCCGCGTCGGGACCATCTTTAATGGTGTGAATAGCACGCTTCGTCCCCATCCCGTAACCACCGATGAAGACCGGACTCATCATAAGCGCACCTCCACCGCCTACGTCGCCGAGGAATTCGCCATTGAGATTGCCCCCTTCGACAATCACGCTACCAAAAGCGCCCGTCACGTCGAGGTTATTGAATAGCGTTTGTTGCTGGGCTTGTAAAGCAAATGCCCCCCACAAGAAGGTGCCAATAAAAAATAGGTTGCGTAACATAACAGTTGTGTTTTTCATGGTTGAACTTGTTTAAAGTCGGGTGATTTCAATACACTTACTAGATGCGGAGGACAACGCCCCTCCCCTATGGCTGGGACTCATTTTTTTTAAAATTATTTTATTCTAAGGTTACCATACGATTTTCGCGTCAGTATTGCGATTTTTAGTACACATATTTAAATTCATTCTTTGTTAAAATTTAAATTTTAGTTTTGACAAACTTGCTTTTATATGGAATTTTGTTTTCTTTTGTAATCATTGATCGATAGAAGGAGAAACATATTAATAGCGTGCTAAACACCCATAAATACTGGGTGTTATCTCCTGAGAAGAAAATACCGGTGCTCTTCTGAATACTTTCTATGGATACGCTTCAATCTAAATTTTTTCATTATATTTAAGCAATGGATTTGCTTAAGTGCGATCTCGTTATGTCTTACAGCAAGCGCGATAGGACAAAAGACCTGTATTGAAGATGTTTATCTAAGCTTCAATTCCA
>JBCDIR010000104.1:0-7462 GCA_038748735.1 Bacteroidota bacterium
GCCGCTTCGATTCCTCGGTACAGTGACTCGTTGGTAACACGACACAGTTCTAGCGTCGCTTCGTCAACTTCGCCAATACAGAAGGTATAGGCTGCGTCTCCGTAAAACTCGTTCATCAATACCCCGCAGTCGATGGACAGTATATCGCCACTCACAAAAATTTGCTCCTCAGAAGGTAGGCCGTGTACGACCGCCTCATTACGAGAAATCAGGAGTGTCGACGGACAATCGTAGAGTCCTTTGAAGCCCGGAACGGCACCGTGGTCGCGGATAAATTGCTCGGCTTTCAGGTCTACTTCTTCACCAGAAATTCCCGGCTTCAGCATAGAACCGACGTAAGCAAGCGTCTTACAAACCAACATACAACTAGCCCGAATTAATTCGATCTCTTCGGGTGTCTTGTAAATGATTTTACGACCTTTTCTACGCATGACTTGTCTTTGTTCCCTTTTGGCAGGAAACTCACCTAACGCTTACAACAGTAAGAAGAACGAAAATCTAAGTAAACCTAGAAGAGTCCTTCTACCCTCTACCAACAGGCGAGTATAGCGAAGCCGAGTCCCTCTACATATTAGCACCAATCCCCTGCATCCGGCTACTACTGCGGCCTTCCACTTTGCCTTCCTTCACCAGACCGTCATAACGACGCATCAGTAAGTGGCTCTCAATCTGCTGGAGTGTATCTAGTACTACCCCCACGAGAATCAGTAAGGAAGTACCACCGAAGAAGGCAGCGAACAAGTTATTGATACCGAAAGCAGCGGCGAACGCTGGCATGATGGCAATCAACCCTAAGAAAATAGAACCCGGTAGCGTAATACGCGTCGTGATCGAGTCGATGAACTCTTCGGTTGGCTTGCCCGGCTTCACACCAGGAATAAACGCATTCTGACGCTTTAAGTAATCCGCGTAGTTGGATGGATTTACAATCAGGGCCGTGTAAACGTAAGTAAACGCCACTACCAAGACGAAGTAAATCATATTATAAGGAGCCGACGTAAAGTCATTGAGCTTCTGAATCAGCCCACTAGTTTCTGCATCTCCACCCGCCGTTTGAGCGGCCAGACCTGGCAAGAACATCAGTGCTTGCGCAAAGATGATCGGCATTACACCGGCAGCATTCACTTTCAGCGGAATATAATCCCGCGCGCCCGCCATGGGTACAGCACCCGCACCGCGGCCAACCATACGCTTGGCAAACTGTACGGGAATTTTACGCACACCCGTTACAATCAGTACAGTAGCTAAGGTCACGAGGAATAAGATCGCCAATTCGATTACGAACATCAGTGGACCACCACCGCCGTCACCAAACACGCGCTCCAATTCAAAACCGAAAGCGGCGGGTAAAGTAGCGATGATACCTACGGTAATCAACAAAGAAATACCGTTACCAATACCACGGTCCGTGATGCGCTCACCGAGCCACATGGCAAAAATCGTACCCGTTGACAAGATGATAATCCCCGACAACCAGAAGATACCGTCTGGAATGGAAGGATCTACTGCTTCGAGTCCTTTGATATAAGTTAGGTAGGCGCCACCTTGTACCAGCGTAATCGCTACGGTTAGCAAACGCGTGATTTGGTTCAGTGTCTTACGACCAGACTCCCCTTCTTTGGATTGGAGGCGCTGGAAATACGGCACCGCAAAACCCAGTAACTGGATAATGATACTTGCCGTAATGTAAGGCATGATGCCCAAAGCAAAAATCGAAGCGTTGCCAAAAGCACCACCCGAGAAGATATTAATCAAGCCTAGTAGCGAATTGCCACCGCCGTCGCCCATTGCCTTTTGCAAGGCCAAAGGGTCAGCACCCGGCAATACGATGAAGGAACCAATACGGAAAACCCATAGCATTCCTAAGGTGAAAAGGATACGATTACGCAGCTCTTCAATCTTCCAAATATTCTGTAACGTCTCAAAAAACCTTTTCATGGTGGTTTTCTTTAAAAGATTAACCAAAAATATTAGCCAACGGTGATCGAACCACCCGCTGCTTCAACGGCAGCCTTAGCAGTTGCGGAACACGCGTCTGCGGTAATCGTCAGCTTAGCGGTCAACTCACCCGCACCGAGGATTTTCACCAAATCCGTCTTACGAATCACACCGAGCTTCAGCAAAGTTGCCTTATCGATGGTATCTACGTCGTACTTTTCGCTGATGAATTGCAGACGATTCAGATTTAGTGCTACGTACTCCGTACGGTTAGGGTTTTTAAATCCGCGCTTGGGCAAACGCATTTGTAGTGGCATTTGACCACCTTCAAAGGCACGCTTGCTTTTCCAGCCAGAACGTGACTTCGCACCTTTATGACCACGCGTGGAGGTACCGCCTCGGCCAGAACCCTGACCACGAGCAATACGCTTGCGGTTCTTGACAGCACCTTTTGCTGGTTTGAGCGTATGAAGATCCATTATCTTGGAATATTATAGTTGTGTTGAGAAATTAAACCTCCTCCACCTTCAGCAAGTGGGCTACCTTGTTGATCATTCCCATGATCTGTGGCGTGCTCTCCTTGGTGACGGTTTGGTTCATTTTGGTCAATCCGAGGGCCTTCATCGTATCTTTCTGGCGCTTCGGACGGTCGATCAGGCTTTTCACCTGGGTAATTTTTACTTTAGCCATTGCTCCGGTAAATTTACGTGATTCGTCGCTAATGCAAAGTTAGCGAGCGGCTCACTAGCCTTCAAACAATTTTTCCATTGAAATACCGCGCTGCTTGGCTACGACCATCGGGCTACGGAGTTTCTTAAGGGCGTCGATGGTTGCTTTGACCACGTTGTGTGGGTTGGAAGAACCCTGTGACTTCGCCAGTACGTTTTGTACCCCGGCACTTTCCAGTACGGCGCGCATCGCACCACCGGCAATTACACCGGTACCGTCAGAAGCGGGCTTGAGTAGCACCTTACCCGCACCGTACTTACCTTTTTGCTCGTGTGGGATCGTACCTTTGTGAATGGGCACTTTGATCAAGTTCTTCTTCGCGTCGTCCACCGCTTTGCTGATCGCTTGGCTGACGTCGCGTGCCTTACCCAAGCCGTGGCCTACGGTACCCGCACCATCACCAACGACGACTACGGCGGCGAAGCTGAACGTACGTCCACCTTTGGTTACCTTAGCTACGCGGTTGAGGTTTACGAGTTTTTCTTTGAGTTCGGTCTCGGCCGGCTTGACCCGGTTGTTGGAGCCTCGATTGGAGTTTCTATTTGCTGCCATTGTTCTTGTTTCTTAAGATTAGAATTGCAGGCCTCCTTCACGGGCGCCCTCTGCTAATGCCTTCACTCGGCCGTGATATAGATAACCACCGCGGTCGAAAATCACCTGCTCAACACCTGCGGACTTGGCACGCTCGGCGAGTAGTGATCCTACCTTAGTAGATTGCTCGGTTTTATTACCTTCTTGCGCAACGGCAGACTCGTGTGAGCTGGCCTGAGCAAGCGTGGTACCCGCCACATCATCGATCAATTGAGCGTAGATGTAACGGTTGGAACGGAAGATACTCAGACGCGGACACGCGGCCGTCCCCCGGACATTTTTGCGGATGCGCATGTGAATGCGCTTTCTGCGGTTTGCTTTAGTTAATTGCATGGCTTTGCCTATTATTAATCCTAGTGAAAATGGCACCAACGGCCCACCAACCCAGGAAACAATTACGTTTATTACTTACTGGCCGTCTTACCAGCTTTACGACGAATTTCCTCCCCCTTGAAACGGATACCTTTGCCTTTGTACGGCTCCGGCTTGCGGAAGGCACGGATCTTAGCCGCTACCTGACCGATCAACTGCTTATCAGGAGACGTCAACTTGACGATGGGCGCCTTACCTTTTTGCGTGATCGTTTCCAGCTTCACTTCTTCCGGAATAACGAAATAAATAGGGTGAGAATAACCAACGGTCAATTTGAGCAACTGGCCGCTGTTCTCGGCACGGTAACCTACCCCGACTACTTCCATTTCTGTGGTATAACCTTCAGAAACGCCAATAACCATATTGTTAATGAGGGAGCGGAATAAACCGTGTACGGAGCGGTGACGCTTAGAATCCGTAGGACGCGTAACGGACAGTGAACCGTCCTCAATGCCTACGCTCAAATCGCGGTCGACTTGCTGCTTTAATTCCCCTTTAGGACCCTTTACGGTCACAAGGTTTCCTTGCGTGACGTCAATCGTTACGCCGGAAGGAATATTGATGGGAGCTTTTCCAATTCTTGACATGACAATGCGTTTTGCTAGGTTACGAAATAAAGCACAGTACCTCACCACCAACACCGTTGGCGCGGGCTTGCTTGTCGGTCATTACCCCTTGTGAGGTAGAAATAATCGCAATACCGAGACCATTGATAACGCGGGGGAGTTCGCCTTTACCGACGTACTTCCGCAATCCAGGCTTGGACACACGCTTTAATTCACGAATGACGGGTACACGCGTTGACTTGTCGTACTTCAGGGCGATTTTGATGTGCCCTTGGGTACCTTTGGCCTGCTCGTCGTCGAACTTATACTTGAGGATGTATCCCTGGTCGTAGAGAATTTCCGTGATGCGCTTCTTGAGGTTAGAAGCGGGGATACTGACTACCCGGTGTCCAGCACCTTGTGCGTTGCGGATACGGGTCAAATAGTCGGCTACAGGATCTGTAACTGCCATGACTGCTTAGTTTCGCCGCCCGGTTTTCCTACCACTCATTTGTTGGAGTTCAGGGAACCTTGGCCGCTGTTAATAGATATAATTCTATCGTCCGCCACTGGTGCGGACGGATTCTACTAAGAGGAAAACACACCTTAGTAGAACCTACTGTGCAAGCGTTAAAAAGTGCTGGTTTACCAGCTAGCCTTCGTTACGCCTGGAATCTTGCCGTTCAGTGCCATTTCCCGGAACTTCACCCGGCAAAGGCCAAATTTGCGCATGTAACCCTTGGGACGACCCGTCAAGCGACAACGATTGTGCTTGCGGATAGGATTGGAGTTGCGGGGCAACTTATCCAACTCTTCCCAACGGCCTTCTTTCTTTAGCTGTGCGCGCAGATCGGCGTACTTTGCCACCATGCGTTCCCGCTTACGCTCACGTGCTACTACTGCTTTACGTGCCATGATATTCTATTAGCACTTTGGATTTTTTGTGATAAGATCGGATACTTATGAAACTAAACGACACACAAAAAATTCAAAGTAAGTTTCTAATTGTTCTGATTCTTGAATGGAAGACCCAAGCCCTTCAACAATGCCAATGCTTCTGTATCGGTATTGGCCGTAGTGACAAAGGTGATATCCAATCCGGTGATGTTAGGCACCTTATCAAGGTCGATCTCTGGAAAAACGATCTGCTCTTTGATACCCATGGAATAGTTACCACGGCCATCGAAGCTTTTGTCATTGATTCCTCGGAAGTCGCGTACCCGTGGTAGCGCAACGGAAATCAGACGATCAAGAAATTCGTACATCTGACGGTTACGCAAGGTAACGCGTGCACCAATTTCCATGCCTTCGCGCAGTTTAAAGTTAGAGACCGACTTTTTAGCCTTGGTCTTCACCGCTTTCTGCCCGGCAATCATCGTTAGTTCCTGCATGGCGTTTTCTGCTAGCTTCTTGTCCTGGGTCGCTGCACCAACACCTTGGTTGATACAGATTTTCACCAAGCGCGGCACTTGCATCACGCTGCTGTATTGAAATTGCTCCTTAAGAGCGGGTACCACCGTGTCCTGGTACTTGGTCCGTAGTCGCGGTTCGTAACTCATTAGCTAATGATTTCACCGGAATTTTTAGAATATCTTACCATCTGGCCGTCTTCTTCCCGACGACCAACGCGTGTTGGCGTTCCGCTTGCGTCGACCAACATCAGGTTAGAGATGTTGATGGGAGCAGCCTTATCAATGATACCACCGGGGTTATCTTGGGTCGGCTTTTGGTGCTTCTTACGAATGTTCACTCCTTCTACGATCGCGCGGTTTTCGTGGGGAAATACTTCCAGTACTTCTACCACCTTTTCGCGGTTTTTATATGCGCCTGCAATTACCACTACCCGATCACCTTTCTTGATCTTCAGCTTAGGGGTAAAGCGCTTCTGACTTACTTTCTTCATGGTTCCTTTTCGTTTGAAAGATTAAAGTACCTCGGGTGCCAATGAGACGATACGCATGTAGTCGCGCTCGCGTAATTCACGGGCCACTGGGCCGAAGATACGAGTACCACGTGGCTCTTCGTTAGCGCTCAGTAGCACCACCGCATTGTCGTCGAAGCGGATGTAGCTACCGTCGCGGCGGCGGATTTCCTTGCGGGTACGCACCACTACGGCCTTAGAAATGGAACCTTTCTTGATACCACCGGGTGAGGTTTCCTTTACAGACACCACAATCATATCGCCAATAGAAGCGTAACGACGCTTGGACCCGCCCAAAACGCGGATACACAATACTTCCTTCGCACCACTATTGTCAGCTACTCGGAGCCGGGATTCTTGCTGGATCATGACGGCAATTTATTTGTTGAAATTAGCGCAACCGTTTCGAATGGAAGGGTTGATAACTCCAGTTTTTTATCAAAAATTTGGAAGCGGATAGTTCGGTTGGCTTACTTGGCCTTCTCTACTACTTCCACCAGGCGCCAGCGCTTGCGAGCACTCAACGGACGCGTTTCCATAATACGCACCTTGTCACCGATTTGACACTCGTTCTTTTCGTCGTGTGCCATAAACTTATTCGACTTCTTTACGAACTTACCGTAAATAGGGTGCTGAATACGACGCTCGACACTAACGGAAATGGACTTGTCCATTTTGTTGCTGGTAACGATACCAACGAGTTGCTTACGTAAATTACGTTCTGCCATTATATCTGATTATTTACGGCGACGACGCGCGCGGATTTTACTGCGGCCAGCTACTACTTCCTCAGAAGCTTTGTCCAGCTCGCGGCGACGAATTTCGGTGTTCAAACGCGCAATGTCACGACGTACTTCGCGCAGACGAAGCGGATTGTCCAGGCCCGTGATGGCGTGGTCAAACTTCATCTTTTGGTAGATGTTCTCCGTTTGATCGAGTTCTGCCTGCAGATCGTCGTCGGAAAACTCTTGTAACTCAAGATATTTCTTAGTAGCCATTAGCTATAATTTATCCTACGCTTAACCGACGTAATCCGGACGCGTAACAGTTTTGGTTTTAACGGGAAGCTTCTGAGCAGCCAAACGAAGGGCTTCTTCCGCTACTTCGCGGGGTACACCGTCCAATTCGAACATCATCCGGCCAGGCTGTACTTGTGCCACGTAGTGATCCAAGTTACCCTTACCTTTACCCATCCGTACTTCCAACGGCTTAGAGGTAATCGGCTTGTCGGGGAAGATGCGAATCCACACTTTACCTTCCCGCTTCATGTAACGCGTCATAGCGATACGTGCCGCTTCGATCTGACGGTTGGTGATCCGACCGGTCTCCAAACTTTTCAGACCAAAAGAGCCGAAAGATACCCGGC
>JBCDIR010000105.1:0-7346 GCA_038748735.1 Bacteroidota bacterium
CGAAAGGCCGGAACGTCAGCTTTTGATCTCCCGCGAGGTTAGGCTCCCCGTCAATGGTGTTGCCGTTCAGGAGAGTGGTACCCGCGTTGAAGTGAATGAACTGGAACAAGCGGTAGTCCAGGCCAACGTACAGCGGTTGATCGATCAGAAATCCCTCTACGGCTTTTTCCTTACCGGTATCCAGGTCCGTGAGAAAAACCCCCACATTGATGGCCGTGTTGCGTAAGAACTTTGTGCCTAGCACCCGGTTGCCCAGTGGAATGGCGATACCTGCGTAGGGCGCTGCTGCGTATTGTCCATCCGCCCAATCACCAGAAAGGTAGACCCCGGCGTAGCCCAGGTTGACCGAAAGGACCCCGGGCTTGCGCTCCGTGCGGTAGTCCTTCACTTCGCGGGCGCGAACGAGGCGGTACAGCGGTACCGCTAGCAAGGTGCTGGTCTCCTGCTCCAGCAAACTGCGAAACGCGTCCAGCTGCTTGGTCCGCGCCTGTTCCCGTACGTTTTGGCGGGTTTGCGTCGTATCTTTTTTATCGTAAAAACGCTCTAAGTCGGCAGATTCGATCTGTTCTAATTGTAGCTCTACCAGCTCGGACAGTTCCGGTGTCCAAGTGGCCAAGGTAGAGCGGTAAGGCCGCAGCTGCTCGGCGAGGATGTCGTTCATATCACCGACGATTTTGCGGTGACTACGGCGAAAGTCGATGTCGATTTTTTGCTTCTGCTGCGCAGCCAGCACAACGTCCATACTGTTCAAAATCTTAGTTTGGAGTGCTTGGCGCTCGGTTTCCGACAAGGAGGTGTAGTAGGAGATGCGCAGGTCGTAGTTGTGCTCCGCCCGCAGTTTATGACTAACGGGAATGACAAACTCCGTTTCGGTACCCGTACGTTGCCACTGCGCAGTGTACAGTACGTCTTGGTGCTTGGTGTCCAGAAAATTGAGTTCTACTACTTGTATATCGTCCGAAACCACTCCCGTGAATACCATGTCTACCTCGGCGGGTAGCGGTTGACCTTGGTTAAACCAGTTGCTAAGCGCATCGTACTTGACGGTAGTGTACTGTGCAAGGAGTAGTGTGGTACTTACGGCCCACGTGAGTAAGGCGAGAAATAACTTGTTCATGTTCATTTTTGAATTTACAACCATCAGCAAAGCATTTATGCCGATTTGCTATAAAGATGCTCGCTGCGCGTATCGGTCACTGAATTTTTTTATTTCTTATCTGTTACAGCATATTCGCTCAAAGGTTCGGAGAAGCCTCATTAGGTGGTAGAAAACTAACGCGTGTTCTTAGGGAAAGCAAGGTTTTTAGCCTCCTGACTTTTGGCGCAGAAAGGTAATCTGCTACGCTTAAAGTTGGTTAACTTTCGGAAGTTGAAAACGAACCGCTCATGGACTTACGCACCAACTTACTATTTATCCTCCTCTGCTGTCTGCTCGCCCTGCCCGCAGCGGGCCAAGTGGAGTGGGACATCTCCTTCGAACCTAAGATGAGCCGCCGGGTGGACGTCTTAGAAACGGCCACCGACCTTTGGGTACTCTACGAGAATTTCATCCTCCGCGCAGACTTGACTACCGAAGAACTATTCAGCTACGATTATACCGATATTGACTACCTCCAGGGCGACTATACGGACCTTTGCCCCTTTGCCGATATGTGGCAACACCCGAGCGGGGACATTTATTTTTTCTTGCGTAATAATCAGTATTTCCGTTATAGCAATGGACAGTTTTTGGACGTGGCGGAGCAGTTGCGCGCACCGGGACATAACATAATCGGGACACTACCGGATGGACGCGTTTTGATTCGTGACCAAACCATTGTTTACGTATGGGAGTGGGGTGATGATTTTTACGAACAATACCCCTTTGAAGGCTTCGATTCCTTTTTTAAAAACGGCCTATCCTGGCGTGGGGGGCTTAATTTTTGGTGTACCAAGCGTAATAACTTAGATACAGAATACCTCCTATCCCTTGATGCAGCCACCGGACAGTTGGATACCATCGCCATGCCCGAACCCCACCCCAATCAGGAGCCGGAAGAATATCCCTGGCTGTGGAGTGAAATAGTCTCTACTGCCGACGGTGGCATCTGGATGTTCAACCAGGGGTACCTTTATTTGTATCAAAATGAGGCTTGGCATTATTTAGCAACTCCTTTTTACGATCCATCTGATGGTTATCCAACCGTGTACACTACGCTAAGGACCAGTCTGATTACGGAAATAAACAAACAGCTCCAAAGGGTTTGGCTAGACGAAGAAACTAACGAACTGCGTACCGAAGACTTCAGTAGTATCCTAGGCGTAGCTCCCGACGAAGGGATCAATTTTCTCCATCTCGACACCAGAGGAAGCTACTGGTTTATTTCCAAATTCTATCCGAATCGCTTACAGCGTACCAGCCCGGGGCAGCTGCCGCAAAATAAGGGCATTATCCCGGCAGTACCGAAGCTGTTCCTTACGGAAGTAGGCAACACTGCCGGTCAGTTGTGGGGGCTGAACTATACAGGGGCTTACGTGGAAGCCGCTAATAATGAGTGGTTCAACATCAAAAATATTTATCCCCACTTTGTCAGCTACCCTTTGGATTTAGCCTTCACGGAAGACATGACACCGCTCACCACCCACGTCCAACAAAATAGTTTCACGCTTTCTGCCGTCGGGGCGGAAGGCTCGCTGACCATTAGTGCTTTGGGAGACACGACGGCGATTTTGCCCTTCACTTATCGAAGCGTTCAGACGGACTACTTTCAGCACGTTTGGGCCACCAACCCTACGCTGCTGAGTACGTGGCGCGAAGGTAGCCGCCACGATCTTATCCCCGTCGATTTTTCCCCTGCTCCGGGTAGTTTTTATAGCCTCGTTTTTTCGCCAACCGATCCGGACCAGTTTTATGTAATAACGAACATTGGGGTATTCGCTTGTGATGGCTTACTCAACAAACGCTACTTGGACCGGACGTACTGGCAATTGGAAACGGGATCTTTTGGACAAATGGGACTGCAAATAGCCGAAGACGGAACGCTTTGGTATGCGGATAAAATGACGGTGAAGTACCTCAAAAATGACATCGTACGCGCGCTACCGACGCTAACCGTTCCCTGGCCTACGGGAAGGGTATACATACAGGATATACTTGTCCTCAGCGACGAAGACATCTGGGTAAACATCAACGGTGCGGGCTACGGTATAGCGCACTGGGACGGCCAAGATTGGACCCAGGTCAACTACGCCAATAGCCCCATCCTCGGCAATGGTATCCGCAGCTTACAGCACCGCCCGCAACAGCAAACTTTACTAGCCGAAAGCCCGCACGGATTGTACACCATCGCCTTAACCGAAGACGCTGGGGGAGCCAGCGAACCCCCAACGCCGCACATTTCGCCCAATCCGGGGGGATGCTGCCTGTTCTCCCTCGGGTGGGAACAAGTGGCGGCGGGACGCACTACGGTTGATTTGTAAGATGCTAGTGGTCGTCATTTGCGAACGATTCAGTCGCGGGAATACGGTCGGGGACCCCAGCAGCTGGTGCTGCTGCGGGAGCAGCTTCCAGCGGGCGCGTACGTGCTACGCATCGCCCAGCCCGGGCTGGGCCAGGCGGTCCGGTGGCTACTCCTCTGAGATTGGTAGTAGTATCCAGGAGGCGGGTTTCCACCACTGCCATTCCACTTGTGCCAAGTCCACTTTGTCGTCGATGTATACTTGGTATTTTCCGTCGTTGAGGCGGGTACGTACGTGGGCGTAGATGGCGATCTTTTGGCCCCGTTCCGCCGCTTGGTCACGCAGATGGTGGGCGTACTGTAAAATCATGTCGGGATGTGTCCAGAGTTTGCGGTACTGGCGTGGAGTGAGGCTATCGCGGGGGTCAACGTGCGATCTTTCTTGCGTTTCGATATCTAGTATCTTGTAGTGACCATGCCCCTTTTTGGAGCGCAGCATCATCCGCCAGGCGTAACGGTGGCCGTCTTCGGTCCAGGCTACGTCCCCGGGATAAAGGTGGTGTCGCAACGGCAAAAAACTGTGTACGAGTAGCAGACTGACAAACCCCAGCAGTAGGTAGTTTTGGTTACGCGGCCGTGCTTGCCAGATGGGGGAATGATCAAGTGTTAGTTCACTCAAACGCTGCTTCCACCGTTCGTGCCAAGTACTGGCTTTGCGCCAACGTTGGGTCAACCACCGCCAAAAACGCAGTGGCCAGTCGGGACGAAAGAACAGCGCCGTAGCCGCCACGGACAGGTAGGGAAAAATTCCAATATTGAACACCAAGTGATTCGTCAAGTGAAACGCGACGGCCCAGGCAAAAGCAAAGGGCCGAGTGCGTCGAAACAGTAACAGAAACGTAATGCTCAGGTCAAACGCAGCTCCTCCGATGGACATGACCCAGGCCGTGGACGGCAGCTCTAGCCAGGGACCAATGAGCCATTTGTCCGCCTTACCCGCTAACCACAATTTTAGGGGCATCGCCCGCAGAAGCCAGTCCGCATTCAGCTTGGCAATGCCGCCAAAAAAGTAGACCATCCCCATCAGGAATGGTACGATGGCGTGGCACCATAGCGGGATTTGAGCACGATACTGAGTGGGCTTGCGCCAAACGTCTAGCGACGCGGCCCGCCAAGCGGGTAAACAAGCCATGACCCAGGCCACCCAGCAAAAAAAGTAGCCGTGGTTGAGGTAGTGCGCCTTTTCCAAAAGGAAATAATAGGTGTAAAAAGTCGCAAAGAGCGGAGCTGACCAGCGGTAACGATACCCTAAAATGACCATTATCGCCAGCGCCATTCCCGTCAGAAAAAATAAGCTCATCCACGGTTCCGCTAAGGACACCGCCCATTCCCAACCGATGTATTTGAACTGATAGTTATCGGGATTATAAGTACCTTGGTACAAATGGTGGTACCCCCAACTTCCGAGCAGATCCGCAAAGCCCAGCAGACCGAAAGCAATCCGGAAAAACACCAGACCAGCAATTGAAACGGGTTGCCACAGTTTTTTACTCATTAGTGCGGAAATTCTTCGTACAACCGATTAATCTGCCCCTGGTTACCCAGCACAATGAAGTACTCTCCCGGTGAGAGCACGAAGTCGGGGTTGGGATTGACCACGATGCGGTCGTTCTCGGTGCGGTAGCCGATGATGTTAGCCCCCGTCAGGCGGCGGATATTGAGATCGCGGATGGATTTTCCTTGCTCCGTACCGGGTAGTGCAGCGTAGTGCAGTTTTTCGAAGATGATGTCGCTATTTTGCTCGTTATTGAAAAGCGAGACCAGTTCAACGGTCAGTGGGCGGGCCATTAGCATGGCCATGTACGCGCCCCCGATATTGGCGGGCATGATGACGTGATTAGCCCCCGCCTTGAGGAGTTTACCTTGCGAACGCGCTTGATTGCAACGGCTAACGATGCTCAAACGGGCGTTCAACTGACGTGCCGAAAGTACGGTAAATACGTTGTCACTATCTTCCCCCAGTGCGCAAATTAGCCCACTGGCCCGCTCAATACCAGCCTGAAGCAGAACTTCGTCATCCGTAGCATCGCCGTGTAGGTAGTGCCATTCCTCGTCGTCGCGCTGGAGGTCCTGAATTTTTTCTTCGTCCTGTTCAATAATGACAAAGGAAAGATTTTCGCGCTGGAGGCTAGACGCAATTTCCGCTCCGTAGGACCCAATGCCGCACAGAATGACGTGACCATCTAGCTGGTCAATCTTACGTTGGAGTAAGTTTTCGTACATGTTTTTGAAAATTTGCCCTTCAACGATGTAGAAGCTAAAAACCGCTAAAAAGTAGGTAAAAACGCCCAAGTTGATGAGGATAAACAGCGACATAAACCAGCGCCCGGCATGACTCAGCGGCGCAATCTCCCCAAACCCAACCGTCGACATCGTAATGACGATCATATAGAACGCATCACCAACGGAGTAGCCCTCCAAATAGCACAACATCGTCACCCCCAGTATCAACTCCCCCACGAATAAACCAACGGCAATCCGCGCACTCAGAAAATTAGCTGGCAAGCTGGTGGGACGTAAAAAACGAAGTGGTTTCATGCTGTAAACGATCTGGAAACAAGATAGGGCTTTATCTATAAACTTAGTATTTAGTAGCTATTTAGGTAAGGTTACTTTAATGACTTGGTACCTGCGATTTCGCTTCGCGGCTTCTTCGAGGTTTCCGTTCCTTTTTTAGTGCGATGATTAGACTGATGTAAATCAGGATAATTATGTGCTAAATAAGGAACTTAGGAGAAAAATCGTTAAATCCTGGCTCTCGGCTGAGCCGAGACCAGGTAAATAATTACAGTATTCTTAGATCACCACTACCTGTTTCCACACGCCTGCTCCCCCATCACCAAAACGGAGCCAGTAGACCCCCGCAACCAACCGGCTCACGTCCCAGTCCAACCGTCGGATTCCAAACGTATTGACTTCGACCTGCTGGTGTTGGCAACGTCGGCCAAGGGCGTCGAAGAGTTCTAGTTCGTAGGTGCCGTTTTCGGGTACTTGGTAATTGATGCGCAGCAAATCGTCGGTAGGATTGGGTCCTAAGCGCAGGATGGCCAATTCGCCCAGGGTGTTATTACAACTCTCCGTCAGAAGATTCATGGCATCTCCCACGTGGAGGCGACCGCCCGTGAGCGTACGGTTTTGTAAGGAGGGGCGTTGCTCGGCACTTTGCAAGAGTAAATCTTTGATGCGGAGTGCGGTAGCAGCGGGGGCTTGTCGGGCATCGGTCTCTAACTGTGCGCAATCCCCTGCGTACAGCAACGCGATGGCGCCACTCACGTGGGGAGTGGCCGCGCTATTGCCACCAAAAACTCCGTAGGTATTATTGGGTCTCGCCGTCACGGTCCCTTCTCCCGGCGCGCCCAGGTCAACGGATACCGCCCCGTAAGCAGAGCTGCTGAATAAGTTATCGTCTTCGTCGGTATTGCAAGAAATGAGCAGGTAATCCGACGGGCAACTGGCGGGCATATCACCCGCAACGTCGGCATCGTAGCGGACATTACCCACGCCGTAACTTGATAAAACGCCAACCGCGCCTAACTCGTCGAACATGGCGGCCCAAACGGGTTTCGACTCGCAAAAGACCCGGTTTTGTCCAAAGCTGTTGCTGGTCGCTACGACGAAAGCGCCTTCGGTACCGTTACTGTTGTTAAACTTCTCCCGCTGATCAATAACGTAATCGTAGCTCTTCACCAGGTCACTGATTTTGGTAAAGGAAAAAAGCATCAATTCCAGGTCCCAATTTACGCCCGTGATACCACGCCCGTTGTCGCCCACCCCACCCACAATAGCGGCGGACGACAGACCGTGTTCTCCCGGATTAATCAGCTTCAACACCGGTATAAATATCGGCAC
>JBCDIR010000106.1:0-7325 GCA_038748735.1 Bacteroidota bacterium
CGAGTGTTGCGAAGAGAGAATTTAAAGCTCGTCTTGATGCAATGGATCGTGGTGAATTCATCACACTCGAAGAACTAAGAAAGGAGTCTAAAACCTGGCTCGACGAAGAATGAGCTATACTATTTTGTACACTATCTTACAGACCAAATCAGAAGTTCGCGTAATTGAAATCAGTAGAAGCGAACGCGGCCCTGAACATTGGGAAACAGTTAAAGGACGCCGTTAGACAGTGGTTGGGTAGTGTTTTCGATTAACAAAACGAATTAGGTATCTCAACCACAAATCGCGCTACGCAATACTTTACAAAATCTTAACCCTACTCGCCCGCTCTCGGACCAATTCGCCGCCGGCAATCGCCGTAAAGCACCTATATTTGTGACTATCGCGGTATGACGCGAAATATTTTACGACAATTCAAAATACTGCATAGTTTATTGGACGTCTTGGTGCTAGCTGAAAACGTCTAATAGAACATTCACAACCAAAATCCTTATCGATTTATGAGATTATTTTTTACCCTTTTCTGCTGCGCTTGCCTCGTTACGGGCTTTGCGCAAACCAACCACGACGTGGCCGTTTCGTCCAACGTTTATACGCCGGACATGCTGACTATTCAAGTCGGCGACATGGTGACTTGGACCAATATGGGCGGTTTTCACAACGTCAACGGTGAACAAGCTACTTACCCGGCTAATCCGGAAAGCTTCGGCAACGGCGCGGCTTCGGGGGCAGCGTGGACCTATTCGTACACCTTTAATACGCCAGGTACCTACACCTACCAGTGTGACCCGCACGTAGGCTTCAACATGATCGGTACCGTTATTGTAGAAGCAGCCACGGGTGGCGGTAGCCAAAACGTCATCATCACCGAAATCAACTACAATCCACCAGAAAGTGGAACGGATAGCTTGGAGTACGTAGAACTGTACAATGCAGGACCCGGCGCTGCGGATATGACGGGCTGGACCTTTGACCAGGGCTTCGATTTTACCTTTCCTAGCTATACGCTCGCGGAGGGGGCTTACCTCATTATGGCCGTGAACGAATCTGCTTTTCGCAACAATTACAGCTATACGGGTGACGTATTTCAGTGGGACGAAGGTGCCCTCTCCAACGGCGGGGAAGACATCGTTATCATCACCGCCGATGGCACCCAGGTAGACATCGTCGACTTCACCGACGATGCCCCCTGGCCGACCAGCCTACAAGGAACGGACGGCGGCGGTGCCAGTATAGTGCTGTGCGACTTCATGGCGGACAATAACGTCGGTGCCAATTGGCAAGCCGCTACGACTCCTACGGGGGTAACCATCAACGGTAACGAACTACTCGGCAATCCGGGGGCGGTGAGTGACTGTGGCGACGTAGCCCCCAGCGTTTTCTTCTCACAGACGGGCGATAGCGTACAGGAAGGAGACGCCCCACGGACTTACTCCTTTGTGGCGCAAAACTACCCAGCGGGTGTCGAAATTACGCTGGCATTTGTAGTAATGGAACCAACCGTAAACACTGCTGATGTTAGTACAAATCCAGTTCTGCCAGCCACCTATGTGACGACTGGCGAGACTTCCGAAACCTTCACGTTTGAGCTGACTATTATAGATGATGCTGACATTGAGTCAGATGAAAACTTTGTTGTCACGCTAGTCCCTAGCAGTGGTGAGTTCTTGGGTGATAACCTGAGCATTGTGGTACGTGATAACGACACCGAGATTGTTGTAGTTGCCATCGACGACATCAATGACGTAGACGAAAACGGTGATGCCATCAGTGATGGGGAAACGGCCACTGTACAAGGCGTGGTCCACTGTGGTGATTTTCGGGGCGGAGAAGGTTATCAATTCTGGATCATCGAAACGGATACGGGTGACGGGATTAACATCTTCAGCTTCGATGACGTAGACGACTACGAAGTGACTGAGGGCGACCTGCTCCAAATTACGGGAGAAATCGACCAGTTTAATGGCCTACTAGAAATTGTTCCTACGGATATTGAGGTATTAAGCCAGGGGAATATGTTGGTGGAACCTACCGTAGTGACTGCTCTGAATGAAGAGACGGAGAGTAAATATGTGACACTAGAGCAATACACTCCCATCGGACTCGGAACAGAAGATATGATTATGCGTGCAGGTGGTGGCTTCAATGTTCTTATGCTTAGCTTTCAGGAGGCTGATACGATTACAATTCGCGTTGAAGATGAGGTTGGAGTTGATTCTGTATTTCTGGCCGACTATTTTAATGGAGCTGGAACGGTAGCCGACTATTCTATCACCGGTATCGCCTCTCAACGTGACCAGTCTGACCCTTTACTGGGTGATTATCAATTGCTTCCCTGTGGAGAAGGTAGCTTTGAGTATATCGTTAGCACCAACGAACCCACCTGGGCCGCCGACCTGATGATCTTCCCCAACCCCACGGCCAGCCAACTGAATATCTGGGCGGGCGTAGACTTGGAAGCTTACCAGTTGGTGGATATGCAAGGACGCATTCTGCAAATGGGCCGCGTGAATACGCCAAGCCTGACGATAGATATGGAAGTACTGCCCCGTGGCTTGTACCAATTACAACTCATCCGCGCGGGTGAGGTGGTCAACCGAGCGGTGGTGAAGCAGTAGTGCCTGCATCTTAGTTCCTTAAAATACGAATCCCGAACGTTTGCAGTGGCGAGCGTTCGGGATTTTTTTAAGGGAAAAATGGTGCTATTATTTGCTATGCTGTGCTAGCACTTCGTCGATGATTGAGTCGTTCAATTGCTTCTTTATCCATTTCTTCATTAGTTCTTCCGCAATATTTCGAGCCCCTTTTGATAATTTTATATCCAGCACTAATTCCTCGGTTTCCCGCTGTTCACTAGTCTGATTTAATTCAATTTTGTCAATCCAAGCTGATAGGTCATCTCCCTCCTCCTTTGGATCAACCTGGATAACTCGGATAGCTCGACTAGCCTCAGGAATATAGGCGCTGAAAATGGGATTACCATCATACTCTTTCTTAGCACCTTGCAATTGATTGATGTATGGCGTATGGCTATAACCTTGTTCTTCCAGTACACTATTTAACAGCCTTCCCCAGTAAGCCTTTGCTAGGTTATACACCTTCTTGTTTTCCAGGAAGTTTGCGTACAAATAATTAGCCATAATTATTATTTTCTAATCAGTTGAACAGTAAAAAACACAGAAGAATTCCCACAAAAAGTAGAAATGCGCTTCCTGCTAGTACTTCGATATCAATTCGTACACTTCTCGTCTTTCGGTTGCGAAAAGTTTTTTTCTTGATAGCGTCAATTCCCCCGTCAATATTTTCAATGTATCGCTTAGCATCCTTATAGGGCTTTCTGCGCACTTCTTTTTCCTTTTTAGTTAGACTACTCCACAATTGCTCCAGTAAAGATAGTCCTTCTTCTTTTGTCAAAGGGTTGTCTTGTGACCAACTTTCAGATTTTTCTAATCCATCACCTTGTGCCTGAATACGTCCTCGGTGTTTTTTTGTCATAAGAGCCGTTTTAGTACTAGCCTAATCTTTATTTGTAATAATCGACAATCCACTGAAAGATACTGAGTATATTTTCCAATCTCATTGAGGCAATAAAGTTTAGTATTGAGCTTAAAAGTCCATCCCCATACTCAGATGCAGACGCGGTTCCAACACATTGCGCGTCTCCAACCCCCAGGCATAATCCAGGCGGAGGAAGTAACCGAACAACTGCGTCCGCGCGCCCACGCCGTAGCTGTACACCAAGGGGTCACGGAAGTAAACTACCTTGATTTCCACCGGAGCGAAGTCCGTCGTATTTTCGGGGAAGGTGCTGGTGTTGAGCGGGTTGTCATCACTGTACGGGTCGGGTCCACTCCAGGCGGTACCCGCATCGAAAAAGCCGACCACCTGGAAGTTGCGGAAGAATGGCGATTGAATTTGATCGTTCAAGTAGCGGAAAATGGGCACGCGCAGTTCGGCATTGGCCAGTACGTAAGTATTACCGTTCCGAATATTGATGTCAAATCCGCGCATGCTATTGGCCAGGCCAACCAAGCCCGGCGGGTTATCCGTCGGGACGGGAATCGTCGAATTGAAACCGCTGAACAATTGCTGGTCTGCCCCACCGAGGTAAAACAGCACCCGGTCCGAGCCGAAAGAGGTTGCTCCTGCTAAGCGGAAGGCCAGTATCGATCGCTTGTCCAAACGTACGTAGTGCCGCGCATCCAAGCCGATTACCCCCATGTAGCCTTCGTTAAAGGAGAAGTTGAAATTCGGCTGTAAGCCAGCACTAAATTGCTTGAAAAACTCCGTGTATACCTTGGCACGAGTGCCTTGCAACAGGTTCAGACCAAGATTGATCGTATTGTCAAATACGTATTCCAAACGGGCACCGATACGCTGCGTGCTGGTGGGTTCCGGCGCGCGTTCGATGGCAAACTGATCGGTGGCTGAATACTGCACTCGGTCGCGGCGCAGCGTAGCCGTAGCACGCAGGCTCTGGAACACATCCAGCGGATAGCGTAGCCCGTATTGCCCGATCAAGACATTGTTTTCCCGCTTCCAGAGGTACTGGTTGAACGGCTCGTTGAAGCGTTGCGCGCGTCGGTAAAAGGCGTAAAATTTATCCAGCCGACGCTTGCGGTCGTGTACCGTAAGGAAGTACTCGGTGCCGTTGAACGTAACGGGTACGCGCACCCCTCCTTCGATAACGTAGTCCTCCAGTAGGTCCTTGAAGTTCATCTTTAACAGCATCCCCACGGGCTGGATATTGAAACCCTGCGGATTGGCTGCGTAGCTGTCCAAGCCCTCAAACAAGAGGCTATTGTCCATATTAAAGGACACAAAATCCGTGCGGAAGGTCGTGCGGTAGTTCACAATACGGCTCGGGCGGAAACGGTGTACTTTTGGACCACTGTCTTTGCGCGAAGACGCGACGACCTGACCAGGAGGGATGGGATCGACAATTTCCAACAAATCGGTACTCGCTGGTGCCTCCGTAGTTACTTCTTCGGCGGGACCCGTATCCTCCGGTGTCTCTTCAAAAGCGTCCTCTTCGGCAAACTCGCTCTGAAAAAGGTAGTTGTCAATATCAATCACCTCAATGCTGTCTACTGCCGCTGAGTTAGCTTGGATGTCCGGTTCAAACGTTTCCACGGGCGGGAGGACCTCCGTCTGCATGGGCGGGTTAACGGGCGCCTCTGCCTCTGCCTCGGCCTCGACGACTGTCTCGGGAGTTGGTGCTTCGATGGGTTCATCAAATAAGCCCAGGCGCTCTTCTCGCAAGTATTGGAAGATTGTTGCACTGCCCGGCACCCCATTCAGCGAGTCAATAGTGCTTAGTACCAACTGGTACGTTCCCGGTTGGGAGGTGGCAAAAGTTTCTAGCTTGCGCCCTGTTCGACTGAAATCTTGGCGCAGCAAATTGCGTCCGTAGTTAGAAACTGTTCCTACTATAGCCCGCTCTTTGATGACGGGTTGTATTATAATCGTATCAATCAGCGTGGTGTCCAACAGCGTCAGACTCGAATCGGCATGTAGTACGATTTCGGAACCATCGGTCAAGAGAATATTCTGCTCGTAGTGGTCAATGTAGTCCTCCAAGTAGCCCACCTCGCGGTTGAAGATGCCGTTGCGATCACTCAGGTAGGTAAAATACTGACTATTGATACCTTCAGGACTGCGTTCGTTCGCCAGCGGCGTATCCGTAACGCGGACCAGTTCACCCGGGCGGTTGGACAAGTCGTAATAATACAAATCAAAAGTTGTGATCGGCAGAATGGTATCCAAGCGCTGGGGGTCCAGGGAAACATCCGTCCGGTTGGAAGCGAAAAGAATTCCCGTTCGGTCGCGCACCTTGACGGGAACGGCGTCCAGGTCATCCCAAAAATCTGTCGTAATCCGTTGGGTTTGACGCGTAGCGGGATAGTACAGAAAGATGTCCGAGAAGCCCCGCTGCGTAGCCGAAAACACCATCGTACTCGGATTGACGTACTCCATACTGTACACCCGGTGATAACCCGTGCTGAGATCCTCCGTCACGTCCGTTTTTTCGAGTAAGGAATAGCGCATCAATTTGGGAATGTCCCGGTGTTCGTACAGGATAGCGAGTTCCTGGCCGCTGGGGTTCCACGCCAGAATAGGGTAGTTGTAGTCGGGAGACTGAATCTGGTTGCGAGAACCGCGCTTGAACAGCAATTTGCGCTCGCCAGTCAGCAAGTTTTGTAAATAAATCCGGTAGCGACCGATGTCATTCAAAACGTAGGCTAGCTGCTGACCGTCGGGGCTGATTTTGGCTTGCGTCAAGCGAGCTTTCCAGCGGTTTTTGATGAAAATTTCTTGTCCGGTAATCGCTTGCCGGTTTCGCGCGTCAATATCGTAACGTTGCCGAAAGTACTTTTCCCAATCGTTCAAGGTAATCGCGTAGGGTGTACCGAGTACGTACAGAAAACCACTCTCCACACTCCGGTTGATACGGGTCAAATACAGCAAATTAGAGACCGTGGGCGTACCGTATAATTCCGCAATGTAGTACCAAAAAGCGTGACCGATTAGGTTCGGATTTTCCTCGGCTGCCGTGGCAAAATCGACGTAGTCTTCGCTGTCTAGCAATTGCCGCAGTTGATCGTCCTGTACCGTATTCCAGGGTTCGCCGATGTAGGCGATGAGGCCCTGTTTGAACCACTCGGGCAAGTTGAGCAGCACCGCGTTTTGGACCATTTCTTGTAAGTTGGAACCAAACAGCATCGCCTCTAAATAGACCGTAGCGATACCTTCCCGAATTTGGCGGCGCAGGTGATTGTGGTCACCATTGAAATAAACGAAAATCTTGTTACCGACTATTTTGGTCTGCCCACCGGCCGTGGAGAACACTTCTTCGTTGCCGATATTACTTTGCTTAAGGTCGGAAATATCGGTGTAAACGATGATCTGCAATTTCTCATTGATGCGGTGCTCCAGAATGCTCTGCACGAAATTGAAATCGTATTCTGCTAACTGTACGACCGCTTGGCCGATATTGCGCCCTTCGCCGTACCAGTAGGTGATGAAGTTGTCGCTTTCGTATTTGAGCCACTCGTCAAAATCGCGGTGGTGCTGTACGCGGTTTTTACCAAAACGCACCTGCGATGTTTGGGCCGCTACGTCAATAGTGCCCAGCAGTAAAGCCAGTAAAAATAGGGGAGGCAACAGCAGAAAGGAGATCGTTTTCTTCATCGGGTACGGTAGTATGTAGTGTAAAAATTACGCTATTGTAATAGACTTGTTCAGCCGGGCATGAATGAGCGAAAGCGCAACAAATTTTGTTCTGAACGAGGAAGAAAACGTAGGCGATGCCTTAGCATCAGCGA
>JBCDIR010000107.1:0-7309 GCA_038748735.1 Bacteroidota bacterium
ACGAAACGGGCTACCGCAATCACCGTCGTTGGGAACCGTTTGACGAATTTGTCAACACCAAAGCGTCCGCCGCCCCGTACTGGGCCAACCGTCAGGTCACCGCCCCTGCTGATCGCATTGAGTACAACTTCGATACCGCTCCCACGCTTCAAGTACCCGGCGATTGGAACCACCAAGCGCCCGAACTGCTCTACTACGAGGGTAGCCTCTGGTACGAGCGCGATTTTGAATTCAGCAAACGTTCCGGCGAACGCTATTTCCTCTACTTCGGGGCCGTCAACTACCGCGCGGATGTGTACCTCAACGGCGAAAAAGTAGGCGTACACGAAGGGCCTTACGATCCGTTCAACTTTGAGGTGACGAACCAACTGACGACGGGTAAAAACGAAGTGGTCGTGCGGGCCGAAAACCGCCGTACCGTCGAGCGTGTACCCGGCCTGACCACCGACTGGTGGAACTACGGCGGCATTACGCGCAGTGTGAAAATCATCCGTGTTCCGAACACTTTTATCCGTGATTATGCGGTACAGTTGGACCCCGAAAACCCCGGCCAAGTACAGGTCAGCGTGCAATTAGACGGCCCGGACTTGACGCAAGCAATACAAATCAACCTACCGGAGCAGGGGCAGGTCCACCGCTTGGTCACCAATGACGAGGGTTACGGAACGACCACGTTCTCTGCGAACGGCCTGGAGCGTTGGTATCCGGAGCGCCCCACCTTACACCAAGTGGTGTTTACTACTACAACCGATACCCTCACGGACCGCATCGGCCTCCGTACCATCACTACCGACGGGCAGGATATTCTCCTCAACGGTAAGCAAATTTTTCTACGCGGTATTTCCTTACACGAAGAAAATCCGCTCCGCAGCGGCCGTGCCCACAGCCGCGCCGACGGGGAGCTACTCTTCGGCTGGGCCAAGGAACTCAACTGCAATATGCTGCGCCTGGCGCATTATCCCCACAACGAACATATGCCCCGTCTAGCCGACGAAATGGGCCTGCTCCTGTGGGAGGAAGTACCCGTTTACTGGGGCATCGACTACACCAATCCCGATACCTATCAACAGGCGGAAAACCAAGTCCGTAGCCTCATCGAACGGGACAAGAATCGGGCCAGCGTCATCATTTGGTCAGTGGCCAACGAGACCCCGCGCGAAGATCCTAACCGCCTAGCGTTCCTCCAAAAAATGGCTAATGTGGTGCGGGAGTTAGATGCTACTCGGCTGGTCTCCGCCGCCCTGGACCGCACGGAAGACAAGGCCGCTAAGGAGGTAACCATCACGGACCCCTTCGCCCAGGACGCGGACCTCGTGAGTGTCAACGAGTACATCGGCTGGTATGGCAGCACACCCGAACGGATTCCGCAAATGCGCTGGGATGTGAGTGCGCACGACAAGCCCTTCTTCATCAGTGAGTTTGGGGCCGGAGCACTCTACGGCTTACGTGGTGAACGCGAAGAACGCTGGACGGAAGACTACCAAGCCTGGATGTACGAAGAAACGCTGGATATGCTGGACGCCATACCCTCACTGCGCGGCATGACGCCCTGGATTCTGGTGGACTTTCGCTCGCCGCGCCGCAATTTGCCACAAATTCAGGATGGTTGGAACCGCAAAGGACTGCTTTCCAATCAGGGCGATAAGAAGCTGGCCTATTACGTTTTACGCGATTATTACGCCAAAAAAGCCAAGGAATATGCCTACGAATTGGATTAGCCTTCTGTTGCTCCTGAGCGTATTATGGGCTTGCCAGACCAGTCCGCCAGCGGAGACGGGCTTCAATTTGGAGACGGCGGCGGCTCGTGCTGATTCCGCTTGGCAGTATCAGGTGCCGGCTATACTGGAGCGTATTCAGCCCCCGGGTTTTCCCAAACGTCTGGTTCGAGTTGACCGCGCTGCGGACGATCACCGGCTGGCAATTCAGCGGGCTATTGACAGTTGTGCGCAACAGGGGGGAGGCAAGGTCGAAATCCCCGGCGGGGAGTGGCAGTTGCGGGGGCCGTTGCACCTGCGTTCTAACGTACACCTCCACTTGGCGAAGGATGCTCACCTACTTTTTAGTGATGAACCAGCTGATTACTTACCCGCCGTGAAAGTGCGTTGGGAAGGGACGGTCTGCTGGAATTATTCGCCATTTATCTACGCCTACCGACAGCAAAATATCGCGCTGACGGGAGCGGCCAATGCGCGGATAAACGGACAAGCGTTGGAGTGGTCCAAAGCGTGGCGAGCGAAACAGAAGCCCGATAAAAAGCGGCTGCGCCGCATGGGTAACGACCAAGTACCCGAAGACCAGCGCGTATTTGCCAACGGCTACCTGGACCAAGACGGCGACGGTCAGGACGATGGCTACGGCGATGGGCAAGCCCACTATCTACGTCCTACGCTGATTGAGTTGTACGAATGTGAAAATATCTTGCTGGAAAACCTACACCTGTCCGGTAGTGCGTTTTGGACGGTGCATCCCGTTTTTTCCAAAAATATTACTATCCGCGGTCTCACCATTGAAGGCGGTTACCTGAACGACGACGGTATTGATCCCGATTCCTGCGCCGATGTGCTGATCGAAGATTGCATGATTCGGACGGAAGATGACGCCATTTCCATCAAAGCAGGCCGCGATCAGGACGCCTGGGAGCGTATGGGTTCCACTGGCGTGATTGTTCGCAATTGTCGGCTGGATTCCGGCGTGAATGCCTTCTGCGTCGGTTCCGAAATGTCCGGCGGCGTACGCGACGTATTCGTCGAGAACTGCACGGTCCAAGGTGGTAAGCACGGCATCAATTTCAAGTGTAACCTAGATCGCGGTGGGCAGGTGGAGCAGGTCTATTTCCGCAACTTATCCGTTGATACGCTGGCCGAGGCGTTCCTCATTTTTCGGATGGACTACCACGGCTATCGCGGCAACAACTATCCTACCCAGTTCAATGATTTTTACCTGGATAATATTCGCGTGAAGCAAGTACAGGGCGTACCCTTCAAAATAGTGGGCGTTCCTGAACAGCCTATCGAGCGCGTTTGGCTCCGAGCAGTAGACATCGTCGACAGCCAGGAACCGGCCCTCTTCGATTGGGCCAATGAGCTACTTTTTGATCGGGTGATGGTGAATGATACGTTATTTGCAATTTCTGGGAATTAGAATTCCGAACAAGTCTTTTATTCTAACCAGCAGTCACTCGGCAAATTTCATCTGCTCATTCCCAAACAGTACCTCTACCTTCACCACTGACCCCTCCCGTGCAAAAAGCGCTGCCAGTGTGTCGCCTTCCAGGACCAATTCCGCCTGTGTCCGTACTTGTCCGTCTTGGAGGTGAATTCTCAATTCATTTTGCTCACTGCGTTGATAAACGAACGGTACTTGATAGAGTGTAAATACCAGCGCGTCGGCGGGGATAGAAAGGTGTTTTTCATCACCATCAAGCGCAAAGTAGTTGAAAGTTGCGGGTCGAGTTAGGAACTCCGCTTGGCGGAGCATTCTAGGACGGAAATGTAACTTGCCGTCCGTCATCCACAGCCCCAATTCGGTAAAGCGGCTGATAATATCCTCCTTCACCTGGCCCGTCATACCCGGTTGTTGCGCCCCGGCGTTGCCCGGCGTGTGCGAGTAGGGATCGCTGGGGAAAGCACCGTAGTTTTCGGGCGTTTTGTGGGTGCCGAGGCCCGCCTGGAGGTCATAATAGTGGGCAATGAGTTGGTCAATAATGGTCTCGTCTTCGCCCTGCTCAGTGGCGCTGCGGCAGTTTTCGGCGGCGGCCAGTATCAGTTTAGAGACCATGTGCCAGTAGATACACCCCAAACCTTCGTAACCAAAAAAGGTACCCGAACGCCCGGTGAACGACTGGTGGTCAAAAACTTGCTCGAAGAGATCAAGGACTTGCTGCTTCGCGTCCGCGTTGAGCTGTTGATAGGCATGCTTCGGCAGTTCTTCCAGCGCCCTTTGCACATCATTGGCATTGTGAAAGTCACCATTGAAATGATAGCCGCCCGTAGCGTTCGGAACGATAATGCGGTGGTCTGCTTTGGTTAACATTTCCTGCAAAAGCGCGGAGCGTTCCACCCCCTCTTTCGGAATCGTGTTCTTGACTTCAAAACGCGGTAATTGACGGTCAGGATACAGCAAATAGCTGTGCTGATCGGCGCGGTAGAGGCGACTCTTGCGCATCGCTTGGAGTACGGGGATACTCGCTTGTGGGCTAAGGTAGCCCGAGCTGAGTACCGCTACCTGCCCCTCTAGCATCTCGTATAAATAGCGGATGGAAATACCCCCGTCAGTATTGATTTTCAGTAGGTTATACGAATGGTACAGGCCGTCTTCCCGCTCGTTTGCCGCAATGGTATGGTCAATACACGCGAGGACATCCGCTAGAAATTGACGCAAATCGGAACGGTTAATGTCTTGTTGTTGACGCGAAAATCCAGCGTAAATAGCCGTGCGATATGCTTCTCCGGCTTGGCCAAGCTCGTCCAACAGTTGGCGGCGGAGTTGCGGCGTGCGCGCTTGGTCCAGTCCTTTTTTATAAGTGGTAAAAGTAGTACGTAAGCTACGCAGTAAACGCGCTAATTCCGTAGAAACGGGCAGTTGGTCCGCTTTCATTTGGTCCAAAAGGGGTTGCAAAAAGCAAACGTAGCGTCGAATATGGTACAAGGTCACCATGGATACGCCGTAGCCGACCAAGGCATTATTGGCGTCGTTCCACTCGGGGCGCTGGGTGTTGAGCCAGATGCCCGCTTCGGGGATGTAGTTGCTTAGTTTGGTTGCCAGGGTAAGCAATAGCTTTTCGAGCAGGTTAACGCGAATCAAACCCTTTTCATCTTGGACCAATTTACCGTCGGAACCCAGGCGCGCGACTCGTTCCTCCGTACGAGCGTGTGCGGTATGGTCGAAGTCGATGGTGTCCTGTGGGTTTTCCAGCAGTGCTGCGTAGGGCCGGATGCGGTAAGGCACGTCCGCGTAAACGTAGACCTCGTTCAGGAGCATTTTTTGCAACGCACCGGGTTGGTACGTTTGCAGTAGCTCCAGTAGTTTCAACAGATAAATGATCTGGTGATCGCCCCAGTAGCCGATGTACGACCAAGGATCGTCCGGCTCGATGACTTCCCAGTCGATACCGTCGCGGGTGATGCGGTAGGGGTTGTAGCCATCGGCGGTGGACGCGTTGACGAACTTAGCGATTATGCTTTCCAAAAAGTGCGGATAGCTCATGGCGAGGGCTTCCCAGTTTTGGAAAATATCCCGCCAGTTACCCTGATAGTAGAACTTGGCGTAACCCAGTTCGTCGACTAACTCAATCGAAAAACGGTTCCACGGGCGACTCGGGTCTCCGTGGCGACGACTGAAGATGAGCGGCAGGTATTCCTGGCACAAGCGTATCAAATCGGGGTCGCCGTTCTGCTGAGCCAACGCCTGTAATTCGACGTAGTTGAGCACTGGTGGTAATCCGGCTAGAAAATTGGACTGTTGCTCCGCTACGGCTGCATTTGCGTTTTGCAAAAAAGGCAGTAGATCGGCTTTGGGTAAGTTGTACTGATCGTTGAAAATTCCCCCGCGCATGACGTTGAAGAGCACGTTGGCGAAGTGGCGCGTATTGCCGCTGCGGTCTGCACTCAGTTGCAGCCCGTCGGCCATGGCGACGATCTTGCGGAGGCGTTCGCTACCCGCCGCAATGTCCGCAAAAACCAGTTGAGTGAGTTCCTCGTGCGTGTTCTTTTGCAACCACTGATCTAGCGCCACTACCTCCGCCGGACCCTGGTTGATTTCGGCGACGAAGAACCAGCCTTTACTCGCTTCCGGTGCCAGTTGAAATTGGCTTTCAACCAAATAAGCACCCCGTTCCGCCCGTACGTCGACCTCGGGCGTAAGCGCGGCGTTTTGGCGTAATTTGGGCAATTGCAAATCAGACAACAGGTGAAGTTTTGCATCCAAACCCGACTGCCAAACCGTCGTCGCTCGGAGCGCCTCGCTCGGCTCGGCCTTGTCTACCGGCACGGAGCTGAGGAGAAACAAACCCAGTCCACTCGCGTCCAGCAGTTCGTTCTTTTTGTAGGCGTCTAGCAGGGTACTGCGTTCCGTTTGCATCATCAGATTAACGCCGTAGGGTAGCAGGTTTTGCAAGCCATCCACCAAGCGAACGGCCACCTCCCGTTCCCCGTGCTGCGTAATCTTCCCCCAGCGCACCATGCCGTAGATGTTACTAAACGACCAGCCGTAGGTAAACGTCAATGCCAGATCGTGATTGATTTCCTCAAAGAAGATCTCGTTACAAATGAGGCTTTTGTACAGGTTCCGCTCCAGGCGGTACGCCCCTTTGAAACCCTCCGAAAAGGGTTCCCAGTAGTACTGCTGACCATCTTTTTCGACCAAGCAAACCGTCTTTGGTCCCGTCTGGTCGGAACCGTCGTGGATTTTGTCGTCCGTGTAGTAAGGAAATAAGGCGTGGTCGGGATTTTTGCGCCCCGCCGTCAAGCCACCTTTGCTGGACAGGAACAACCAGTGGTCCGCATCGCTCACCAAGCTGATGAAGAACGGCCGCATTTGGTCGTAGTTCGCTAACTTATAATACTCCCGCTGCTGGTACGTAACAAATTCACCTTCCACTGCTGCGTGGCCCGTTTGCAAAGGTGTTTTCCCGACTAAAATTGATGGCTGACTCATGTTCGACTTAGCTGGTTGTAGGAATGCGCCTTAAAGTTAAGGGCTAAAGTCCGAAAACGGGAGCCGCAAGCGGCGTGACGTAGTGGTGATGTACGGATGGCGTGTTTAGGTGGAGTCGCGTAAGCGCTCGTAGTGTCCTCGGTGCTTCACCGCATCACCGAACACACACAGGCCGGCATTGAACACGCAGAGCGCCAGGGTACCCGCCAGCACCCATTCGTAGGTAGTTGTTCCTGGCGCGTGTTTTAAAAATCCCGCTTCGACGATCAGGGAGATACCGAAGCCGATGAGGCCGAGGCCGAGTGGCGCTTTGATCAGCCAAAGGCGGCGTTGTTGGCTGGCGTCTTGGGTGGAGTAGGGCATCGTTTTTATATGTAATTCCCGTAGCGCCGCTTGGTTCATTTTAGTACTTGCTGACTTATCGTTGGATGGCGCATTGCTTTACCCGATTTTATCTACTGAAGGCAGCCTTAGAAGCACGCAACTCAAAGAATATGGACCAAACTCCGCATAATTTGGTCTTCAAAAATTGACCTGAGCCCCCAGTCGGGTTTGTCGTTCTTGCAGCGGGGTAGTCCGCTGTATCCATTGTTGATAATGCTGTACAAATAGCCGCCGCTTGGGGGTGAATGCGTAGCTCAAATCACCATTCAGC